>CAZRWZ010000269.1:0-3308 GCA_964603745.1 uncultured Bacteroidaceae bacterium
AAAATAAAAATCTAATACACCTCAGAGCTTTTCAGCAGACCCTACTTATCAATCAATATGATGGGGAAATCTTGACCAAATCCAAAACTAACAGGATATTGAGCTGCACCTTTGTATTTTTCTGATAATGCAGGAACTTGATCTTCTACATAATAAGTTAAACCCTTAACAGTAATTTTTCCGTTTGTAGCTGCTTTTCCTTTAAGAGCCTCAAGAATTACGTAAGTAAAAACTCCATGACCAAGTGTTTCGAACTCGCCTGCCAATTGTTTCGACCCAGAAGCAGAAATAAAATACGTTCCTGTGCTATGTGCCAATTGAGATATTGCCATTTCTTTTTCGGAACCACGACTTGCTAAATATTCTACAGCTCCACCAGATTGACATGCATCTAAAACAAACATTTGCTTTTCGGCAGAAATGTCTTTAGAAAATTCTTTTAGCATTTTAGCCGAAATACCTTTTTGCTGAAGCATTTCAAAATTATATAAGTTTGTAACCTCCCAAGGTACTAAATAAAAAATATCATTTTCGCTATCTGCAGCTTTTGCCATAGAACCATGTCCTGCATAATAAAAAATAAATACATCACTGGGTTTAATAACCGATTTTATAGAATCAAACGCAGCAACTATCCCAGTTTTATTAGCTTGGTCGTTTGTTAAACTAATAACTGTTACTTTTTCAAATAATTTTTTACTGCCATTTTTAAGCTCTTTTGTAAATGAAGTTGCATCAGACACTGCATAATTAAGATTGTATGCAGGTTTTTTATATTCGTTTATCCCAATAGATAATATATACAGATTTGCAGGGTCAAACTCATCGCCAGTATATTCTATTCCAAACACTTCTGATTTTTTTGTTCTTTCTTTGTTATAGCTTGCTATTTCTATTTCGTTTATTCCTTTTGATAAATTTACATCAAAACTTTCTATAACTTGTGCTCCTGTAGAATCTATTTCAAGTTTTTTCGACTGCACAAGTTTTTTGTTTTGATATAGACGAATTTCGTCTATTCCACCACCTTTGTCGGTTGCTGTTACTTTTACTTTTGCAATTTTGTTGTTGGTTGTTAAACGAGTTTCTAAAGCTCCTCTAAACATAGGCATTTCGTTTGACGGTTCATTAATACGAAGGTCGGCAACGGGTTCTAATCCTTTAATATCAAAATTTTGATTTTTAAAATCAATGCCTTCTTCTATCATTACAGAAAGGTTTGGAGTATAAAATTTTTCGTAAAGATTTTCTAAATTAATTATTTCTAAATCCTTAACAAAATAAAAGTTTTTTATTCCATCTTCTGTTCCGTTAAATTTTCCATCAGGGGTAAAAGTAATTCTATCATAAGTTCCTTTTATTGCAATTTGTGTTAATTCTAACTTACCTGTTGTGTTATCCCAAACTTTTATTGTGCCATCTTCGCTTGTAGAAATAATTCGCTTGTTATCCTTACTAAATTCTACATTAACAATCCATCGTTCGTGTGCCTGAAAATTTAATAATTCTTTTCCGGTTTCAATTTCTATTTTTTTAATAGTTTTATCTGTACCTAACAAAATATATTTGTTATCGGAGCTAAACTCAATGCTCGAAAATTTCTTGTTCGACTCGGTAATATCTTTTATTTTTTTACCTGTTTCAATATTCCATAAACTTGCTTTGTATGTGCCTTCAAACTCGTCGTTGCCTTCGCCAGAAACAATTTGTTTATCATCGTTGCTAAAAGCTAAGCTAAAAACAGGTGTTTTAATTCCTTTTATTGTTTTGATGTTTTTACCTGTACTTACCTCCCAAATACTTATTTTTTTACTTTCGCCAACTGCCAAATATTTTCCATTGTGGCTGTAGCATAATGAAAATACAACTTCAGGTGCTTTTTCAAAGCTAAGCAATTCTGCTCCTGTATTTGCGTCCCAAATTTTAATTGTACTGTGGCTTGTTGCTGCAAAGTTGCTTCCATCAGGACTAAACTTAATGTTTTTTATCCATGCAGAATGTCCTCTGCAAGTAGTTTTTTTATTCTTGTTTTTTAAGTCAATAATCCTAATCTCGTTTGTTGTAGTTCCATAAACTATTTTATTGTTTTTGTAATTATCTACACAAGATACTAATCCGTTTTCTTCGGCAAAAAGCTTTACGCTTTTACCTTGGGTTAAATTACTAAATATAACCACATTATAATCTTTTCCAACAGCAAAATTATTTCCTTTGTCGAAATATGCTTTATCGAAAATATATTTTGGTAAACCTTGTAATACTTTAATTATTTCGCCAGATTTTGGATTCCATAATTTTATTGTCCTATCCCATCTACCATAAGAAACTAGTATAGAATTATCTTTATTAAAAACTAGTCCGCCAATTCTCCCTTTATGTCCGTCAAGTGTGTTGGTTAAAACTCCTGTTTCTAAATCCCAAAGTTTAATACTTTCGTTCATATCGCTAGAAGCAATCCATTTATTATCGCCACTAACAGCAATGTTTTCAAGCTTATAACCATGATCGTCTATGCTTGATATTTCTTTACCTGAGCTGGCATTCCAAACTCTAATACTTTTATCATTGCTTCCTGAGACAATATATTTATTATCTTTAGAATATTTTACACTTGTTATTTTATCGGTGTGTCCTTTTAGTGTTTTTGCTATTTCACAAGAATTGATATTCCAAATATAAATAATGTTTGCTGATGAGGCTACAATATTCTTACCATCGGCACTAAAACCAATATTTTGCAAGGGTTCTTTTGGTAAAACAAAATCTCTAATTTTTATTCCTGCATCTACATCTCTTAAAACCAATTCGCTTGGTCCGCCAGATAATAAATATCTGCCATCGCTACTATACTGTAAATTTGTTATTATACCTTTGTTATCCTCAATGGTTTTAACAATTTTATGTTCTTTGATATCCCAAATATAAATCTTATTTTTTGTTTTTGTATCGCCTTCGGCACAAGCAAATTGTTTTGTGTTTGGATTAAATGCAACACTCTTTATTAAATTATTTGGGCTAATAAAACTTTCTAATTCTTTACCCGATTTAATATCCCAAAGAATAACCGATTTATCTTCGCTACCTGATATAATATATTTATTATCGGTACTTATAGATATTGAGGTAATAACATCGGTGTGTCCTGTGTTTGTTTTTAATCTATAATCTTGCGCATCAACCAGTTTAGAGAGAATGAAAACTGAAACAATAAGAATGTATAGCTTTTTCATATTTTTATATTTATTGACAAAGTTATTAAATTATTATTTTTAAATAAATATTTAAACAAAAACTATGCTACTTTTTAT
>CAZRWZ010000270.1:0-3255 GCA_964603745.1 uncultured Bacteroidaceae bacterium
TTTTGTCCAATCAGTAGGTATTCCTGTACCTTGAAAATTCTCCTCTAAAATTGTTGTTTGAGAAAAGATAGGAAAGCTAAAAACTATTGCTATCAGTAAAGAATAAATTTTTTTCATATTATATAAATTTTAAATTTTTACAAAGATACGATTTTATTATTATAATTTACATGTGTGATACTGTACAAAATAGAATAAATAGATTGTTTTACCTGTACAATAATCATACAGCCTTATTTTTTTTACAGTTTAAAGTTAATAATTTTCCTGTTTTAAACTGTCTTAATTTAGGGAGATATTACACCGAAACTTAATTAGGTAGTTCGCAAAAAAAAAGGCAATAGAATTATTCTACTGCCTTTTAGTACAAGTTTTAGTCTTTATTTTTGAATTATAATCTTATTTGTAATAATTTTATCTTCGTATTTAAATGACGCAAAATATACACCATTTTTCAGGTTAGAAATATTAATACTATTATTAGTATTATTCTTTAAATTAAGAACCTTTTCGCCTAACATGTTTATTAGTTCAAAGTCATAGTTAGTATTTTCTAAACCTTCAATATTTAAAATATCTTTAGCAGGATTTGGATATACATTAACTACCTTATCTGTTACTTTAATTCCCTCTACACCTGTTTCAACGCCACAGTGATCTGTCATCCAACTTGTTAAACCTGCAAGTGTGTAATTTGCAGAAGGGTCAGTGCCATTAGGTGTTGGGTGTTCATAAGCGTAAGAATGATCTGGACATATTCTAGGAATTGTAGGAGTACCAGCATTTAAAAACCCGAAAACATTCTGCTTATCAGCATGAGGGAGTATAATAGTAGGATATGTTACGCCTTCTAGCCAATTAAGATTCATTCCGTTATCGTGAGTTAACTTGTCTAAGGTAGCATCGTCATAAGTGCAAATTTGCACTACCATTGCAGTATTATCTCCGTCAGGTCCATGTAAATCGTAAAATTCGCTTAAAATGTGAAGTTTTTGATAACCCCAGCAAGGACCTCATTCATACTCGAAAAAATCAAGTATAACCATTTTACCTTCATCTAAATACGAATATAAATGAAATGTTTCGTTATCTTGAAATGTTGTTAATGTAAAATCGTGATAATTACTACCGCTTTGAGTTTGAGATTGAGCTTTACCGCTTATAATAAACAATAAAGCAAAAATAATCAATTGCGTTTTTAACAATCCACTAATTTTGAAATGTAAACCTTTAATCTTCATAAATTTAATTTTTAATTATATTAATACTTTTCTTGTGCCAAAGGTATAACTATACTTATTCGACTGCAAATAATAATTTTATAAAAATTGTGTTTGTAAGTGGTGAAAATATACTGTAATACGTTGAATAACAATAATAAATATTGATATATTATTATGTTTATAATTTATTATTATACCAAGATTCCATAATATCCATTACAGGTTTTTTCTTGTTCTTTGATAGTAACCAAATATATACGGGTAAATAATTTTCAGAATATAATCTTCCGTCTTCTAGTTTATAAAAGTGTTTTTCAAAAACAACTTGCATATCATTATATACTTTATTAAAGATATCGCTATCAGGCAGATGTTTTAAAAGAATAATAGAAAATTCATACTCAAAGCTCTGCATCATATCATTTTTTTTCAGATAACGAATTGTTTTAATTAATGTATTTTCTTTATAATCAAAATCATGCTTATCAAATGACATTAGAATATTAAATAAAAGAGCATCAATAAAAGCGTCTTTTCTTATTGATTTATTAGATTCGTTTAGCATTTTGTTAACATAAGACATTGCTTCTTTTGTATTACCTAAAAGATAGTGACCAATTTTGAGGGCTGAATATGTAACAATAAGCATTTCTTTAGAGAGTTTTTTGCCCCAATATTCTATATCTTCTTCAACTTCTTTAATTTTTAGAATAAGCATTTTTGAATTACCTTGAAAAGTGTAACTCATTATTTCATAGTTGGCTGCGTAATAAAAAAGTCTTAATTCTATATTTGTATTTATGCCAAAATAACCTTTGTAATAATTGTTTTTAAGAATATTTAGTGTAGATAATAATTCGTTAAACGAAGCGTTGCAAACACAAGAAGTAAGATGCTCTAAGCTTCCTATAAGATATTCTGTAGGGTCTATTTTTATTTCAATATTTTCAACAACTTCTTTTGTTAATTTATATTCCTTATTATGTTCTTTTAGCATCCAATGATAAATGGCTTGTGTTATTTGCGAATAAAATTCTGAACGATTAGAATTTACATCAGGAGCAATTTGCACCTTAAATTTCGAAAAAAAAGTTTTATCATAATGTAATGGTAAATAACCAATCTCTTTTTTTAGTCCTAGTATCTCCATATACAAATTCTTGGTTTGAAGATATATAGCTTGTTGATTTATTACTTTTTCTTCTAAGGTTGAAAGCTCAATATAATCTTGTCGAGTAAAATCTGTTTTGTAAAAGCCTATAGTTTTTTTCCATTCCAAAATTTGTATAAAAAAACCAAAACGCTCATATTTTTCTGCTAATTTCTGTACTTTATTAACCTCTTTCCACGATTCTTTTATTAGTTGTTTATTAAACAGAATTTCTGTGTTAAGGAGCTTTTTTAAAATAATGGTATCAATATTACTTGTTGTTTTTGATAAAGACTCAAGTATGCTGTCGTATAAATATTTTCGATTATGAACGCTGCTTTTTAGATTAGCAATTCCCTTTTTTTTTATATCCTTAAACAGCTTAAAATATACGGTATCACTCTCTTTCTTCATTGACGAGCTAAATGCTTTTAGTTCTCCACGAGATAAGGATTTAATTAATCTTTCTAAGGCTATACCTGACATAATTTTATATAAAGGGAATTTCTATTAATTATTTTCTTACAATAAACAAAAATAACAAATAAGATGTAAATTAAAAATATTTTTGTAATAACTGACAAGATAAATTCATGATTTGCATTATTGCAATTACTGATTTCTCGTTTTTTAAGGAATTTAGTTGATAAGCTTATTGTTTAATCATGGTAAAAACCTCGAAGTGTAGCTGATTTTGAGTGTTTAGTTATTACAAAACTATGTTATTGACAGTCTTAAAATAATCTTAAATTACAATACAATTTATTTTAAGATAACTCGTTAATCTTTATATGAAAAAAAATAGCGTTATTTATATTATATCAATCTTTATTATTTTATCTTGCACAAAAGAACTACCTATTAAAGAAGTAGAAAATAACT
>CAZRWZ010000271.1:0-3218 GCA_964603745.1 uncultured Bacteroidaceae bacterium
AACACTTGCACAAGCAATTCCCCCTTATTAAGGGGGTTAGGGGGATTGTTGTTAAGATATAGATTTAAGATGTTAGACCTTAGACGGCGTTGCATTGTTGAGAATAAGAAGCTTATGAGAATGAGGATCGATAAAAAGACGAATGACAAAAGACAAAATAAGAAGGAAAAAATTATATCATTAAAAATTAAAAAATTATGAAAACAAAAATAATTATTAGAAGTCCCTCTTAAGAAATAAAATCTTTAATTTAAGCGTCATTGCGAGGCGTAACCGTGACAACGGCAAAGTCCTCAACGCAGTTAATCTCTCCTTATTAACAAATTGCGTCGTCATTCTTCCGATAGCTATCGGAATCATTCCTCGCAATGAAGACAGTATCCTTAACTTAATGACATATTTACAGAAAACATTTTCAAATACTGCTTTTATGTCACTGTAATACAATTTGTTATGACAATATTTCAGTATTTAATTTTGGGAATACTTTTTGAAAACATATCATCAGTAAATTTAAAAAAGGAGGATACAAAAAATGAAATTAGATAGATATACAATAAAAGCACAATCGGCTGTTGAGAAAGCAATTTTCTTAACAAAAGAAAATGGAAATCAAGCCATTGAAACCGGACATTTATTAAAAGCAATTATTGAGGAAGAGCCTGGAGTATCAAATTATATTTTAAAAAAACATAATATAAATACTGTTACTTTCGAGCAAGTTATCAATAATATAATTAAATCGTACCCAAAAATAGAAGGTGCAGAGCCATACCTTTCGCAAGATGCACAAAGTGCTTTACAAAAAGCCGAAAAAGCATCGAAAAAGATGGGTGATGATTATATTACCATTGAGCATATTTGGCTTGGTATGATTGCTATAAAAGACCAAGTTTCGCAAGTTTTAAAAGATAATGGAATTACTGAAAAAGGTATAAATCAAGTAATTGCTGAATTGCGTCAAGGAAGTAAGGCAACAAGCCAATCTGCCGAAGAAACTTATCAATCGCTTGATAAATATGCAATAAATTTAAACGATAGAGCTGCAAAAAATCAGCTTGACCCTGTAATTGGTCGTGATGAAGAAATTCGAAGAATTTTGCATATCCTATCGCGTAGAACAAAAAACAATCCTATTTTGATTGGTGAACCAGGTGTAGGAAAAACCGCTATTGTAGAAGGTTTGGCTCATAGGGTTATTAAGGGCGATGTACCTGAGAATTTAAAATCTAAAAAGATTTATTCGCTTGATATGGGCTTGCTTGTAGCAGGGGCAAAATACAAGGGTGAATTTGAGGAAAGATTAAAAGCTGTTATAAAAGAAGTAACAGTTTCGGAAGGTGAAATTATTTTGTTTATTGATGAAATTCACACTCTTGTAGGTGCCGGAAAAGGCGAAGGTGCAATGGACGCAGCAAATATCTTAAAACCTGCTTTGGCTCGTGGCGAGTTACGTGCAATTGGTGCTACAACGCTAAACGAATATCAAAAATATTTTGAGAAAGACAAAGCTTTAGAACGTCGTTTTCAGCAAGTTATGGTTGATGAGCCCGACACAATGAGTGCTGTTTCTATTTTGCGTGGATTGAAAGAAAGATACGAAAATCATCATAAAGTTCAGATAAAAGATGAAGCAATTATTGCAGCAGTAGAGCTTTCGGAAAGATATATCACCGAAAGGTTTTTACCTGATAAGGCGATTGATTTAATTGATGAAGCAGCTGCTAAATTACGTTTAGAAATTAACTCTAAACCTGAAGAACTTGATGAATTGGAAAGAAAAATTCAACAATTAGAAATTGAACGTGAAGCAATTAAGCGAGAAAAAGACAAAAAGAAACTTGCTTTACTTTCTGATGAAATTGGCAGTTTGCAAGAACAAGCTACCGAAATTCGTGCTCGTTGGGAAAACGAAAAAGCTGTTATAGAAGGAATACAGCGCGAAAAAGAAGTAATAGAAAAATTTAAGAACGATGCTGAGCGTTACGAACGTGAAGGTTTATACGAAAAAGTTGCTGAAATTCGTTACGGAAAAATCAAAACTGCCGAGCAAAAAATTGATGAATTGCAACAAGAATTAGCAAAAAACCAACAAAATGATGCTTTAATTAAAGAAGAAGTTGACCGTGAAGATATTGCTGAGATTGTTGCAAAGTGGACAGGTATTCCTGTTAGCAAAATGATGCAAAGCGAACGTGAAAAGCTACTTGTTTTAGAAGATGTTTTGCAT
Source organism: uncultured Bacteroidaceae bacterium (assembly GCA_964603745.1). Lineage (GTDB taxonomy): Bacteria > Bacteroidota > Bacteroidia > Bacteroidales > JAFGXI01 > CAZRWZ01. The sequence goes on from CAZRWZ010000271.1 coordinate 2,231, forward strand.
AAATCGGTAATAGGTCAAGAAGAAGCGGTACGTTCTGTGGCTAATGCAATTCGCCGTAGTCGTGCAGGTTTGCAAGATGATAAACGCCCCATTGGTTCGTTCATTTTCTTGGGAACAACAGGTGTTGGTAAAACAGAATTGGCAAAAACTCTTGCAAAATATTTGTTCGATAACGAAAATGCAATGACACGTATTGATATGTCGGAATATCAAGAACGACACGCTGTTTCTCGATTGATTGGAGCACCTCCGGGATATGTTGGCTACGACGAAGGCGGACAATTAACCGAGGCAGTGCGAAGAAAATCTTATTCGGTTGTACTTTTAGATGAGATTGAAAAAGCTCACCCTGATGTGTTCAATATTCTGTTACAAGTTCTTGATGATGGGCATCTTACCGATAATAAAGGTAGAACTGTAAACTTTAAGAACACAATAATTATTATGACATCAAATATTGGTTCGCATATAATTCAAGACAATTTCGAAAAAATTAATGATAACAATAAAGACGAAATTCTTGATGAAACTAAAAAAGAAGTTTTCGATTTATTGCGTAAATCTATAAGACCCGAATTTTTGAACCGTATTGATGAAACAATAATGTTTACACCATTGAGCAAAACAGAAATAAAAGATGTTGTTCGTCTGCAAGTTGCAAAATTGCAAGAATTATTAGCCAAAAATAATATTTCGCTTGAGCTAACAGAAAAAGCAGTAGAACTACTTGCCGAATTGGGCTACGACCCACAATACGGTGCAAGACCTGTTAAGCGAATAATTCAACGAAATATTTTAGATGAATTATCAAAAGCAATTCTTGGCGGAACAGTTGCAAGCGACGACAAAGTTATTATTGATGCCAAAGACGGAAAGATTGTTTTTAGGAATTAATTTAAGACAATAACTTTATGTTTAAACCTGACAGCCGTTGTGCAGAATAGTGTCGGTGTCACTTCAAGTGACGCCGACACTTATCATAATGTAA
>CAZRWZ010000272.1:0-3212 GCA_964603745.1 uncultured Bacteroidaceae bacterium
TAAATGCAAACTTATAAGCACATATGTTTTAAAAAGTTTGCACTTACAACAGTGTGTTTTAGTTTAAATATTTTTATAACAATTTGTTATGTGTTTCTCAGCAAACCCTAAATGGATTGAGTATAAAACAGACTTTACAGACAAACCCTATACTGTTATCTCAATAAGCGTTTATACATTTGTATAGTATTTTCTAAACCATAATATAGTGCATCAGAAATTAGAGCATGACCAATTGAAACTTCATTTAAAACGCTAATTTCACGATTAAAAAACTGTAAGTTATCAAGATTTAAATCGTGACCAGCATTAAGACCTAATCCAATTTCGTAGGCTACACAGGCAGCTCTTTTAAAAGATTCTATAGCTTCGGCTTTGTCTTTATGATAATTTTCGGCATATGGTTCGGTGTATAGTTCAACACGGTTTGTGCCAACTTCTAAAGCTCCTGTAATATTATCAATATTTGTATCAACAAAAATAGATGTTCTAATTTTTGATGCTTTTAATCGGCTGATAACCTCTTTCAAAAAACTTTCATTTTTAACAGTATCCCAACCTGCATTTGATGTTAAAACATCTGGTGGGTCGGGTACAAGAGTTACTTGTGTTGGTTTAATTTCTTCAACTAACTTAAGAAATTCTTCGTTAGGATAACCTTCGATATTAAACTCTACATTTATTAGTTTTTTAATTTCTCTTACATCAGAATAACGAATATGTCTTTCGTCGGGGCGAGGGTGAACGGTTATTCCTTCGGCTCCAAATTTTTCGCAATTTACTGCGGCTTTTGCTACATTTGGTATGTTTCCGCCACGAGCATTTCTGATTGTAGCAATTTTATTTATATTTACACTTAATCTTGTCATAATATTTTATTTAATTTATTATATTCATTTCTTTGATAAGATTATGAGCTCCTGCATATTTGTCTATAATAAACAGTGCATATCTTATATCTAATGTAATATTTCGGCATTGTTCTGGGTCGTACATTATATCGCTCATTGTTCCTTCCCAATTTCTGTCGAAGTTTATACCTATTAATTCGCCATTTGCATTTATTACAGGACTACCTGAATTTCCGCCGGTAGTATGATTTGTTGCAATAAAACAAACGTGCATTTTTCCGTCTTTATCGGCATATTGCGAATAATCTTTTTTATCGTAAAGTTCTTTTAGTTTAAGAGGGACTCTATAATCATAAATATCAGGATTGTTTTTTGCTATAATCCCGTCTAATGTTGTAAAATAGTCATATACAACACCATCTTTAGGTTTGTATCCATCAACTTTTCCGTAGGCAATTCGCATAGTAAAATTGGCATCAGGAAAAAGATGTTCTCCTTTCTTAAATTCTAGAATAGCTTTCATATATTGCTTATCTAAACTTGTTATTACATTTTGTAAAGAATCTGTATGGGTTTGAATTTTGCTACGATAAATGTTTATTATATCAGTCATTATTATATATATTGGATCCTTGTGTAATGTTTTTTGAGAATAATTATTCAAAAAATCTTCAACTTTTTCTTTGTCGGCAAAAATTGTTTTAGAGTAGATATATTCTGCATATTTATTAAAATCGCCTTTGTATTTTTTGTTTACCGTATTAATAAATTCTGGATAATATTCTGCATTAACCGAATCGGTGTATATTTTCCAAAGTTTGGCAAATATTTTTTTGTCGGTTGGCATATTATAGTTTTTGAAAAAAGTATTTGTTTTAGATTTTAAATATGTAATTTTATCTTCTTTAGCCGTTGTTGTGTTTTGCTCTAAACTTATGTAATTCCACATATAGTCTATTAATTCTATACTAAAAGCACCTTCGAAAATATAATATTGAACAAGAGAATATGGTGTATATTCTAAATAAACTTGTTTGTATTTTATAAGAATAGAATCGTATTTATTTTTTCTAATAGTTTCGGCATTAACCCAAGTATTAAAATCTTTTTCAAAATTCTTTTTCTTTTCAATAGCATTTATTTTTTTTAAACCACGGGTTTCTCCAATCCATTTTTTCCAACCATTTGCAACACCTGCTGCTTTAGATGAATATTGTATTCTAATTTTTGCCGATGTTTCCATATCAGCTTTCATTATATTAAGTTTTTGTTCTCGCAGATTAATAATAGCAGGATTTTTATATTTTGTAATATATTCGATAGCATAAGATGGTAAATATTCTGTGGTATGTCCAGGATATCCCATCACCATAGTAAAATCGTTTTTTTGAATACCTTTTATTGATATAGGAAAATATTTTTTTGGCGTATATGGTACATTATCTTTAGAATATTCAGCAGGATTATTGTCTTTGTCGGCATAGATTCTAAACATAGAGAAATCGCCTGTGTGTCGTGGCCACATCCAGTTGTCTGTATCGCCGCCAAATTTACCTATTGCCGATGGTGGTGTGCCAACCAAACGGATATCTTTATACACTTCGTTTACAAACAAAAAATATTGATTTCCGTTGTAAAATGGTTTTACAACTGCCTCGTAGTGTGTGCCGTTAATAGCTTTTGTTTTTATATTTCTGATATTTTGCTCTATTATATTATTTTTTTCAGAAAATAACATGTGTTCTGTAATACCATTAAAAACCTGTGAACTAACATCTTCCATTCTTACCAAAAATGTTACGGTTAAACCGGGATTTTCAAGCTCTTCGTTTTTGTTGTATGCCCAAAACCCATCGGTTAAATAATCGTGGTCAACAGAGCTGTGTGCTTGTATTTGGCTATATCCACAATGATGATTTGTGATTATTAAACCTTTGTCGGAAATTAATTCGCCTGTACAACCACGTCCAAAAATTACAACGGCATCTTTCATAGAGGCATGATTTATACTGTAAATATCATCGGCAGATAGTTTAAATCCTTTTGCTTTCATATCGGCATAATTATACTTTTCTAAAAGAATAGGTATCCACATACCATCATCGGCAAGCGAAACAAAAAATGAATTGAAGATAATTATTATTGGTAGTATTACTCGTTTGAAATCCATAATTATTTTTTTGTTAATTTGCTATAAAAGTATGAATTTGCTTTTGAAAATTAAAGTTTTAATTCATAATAATTTATAGTTAAATTTATTGGTGTTTTAGTTTAGTTAAAAAAGTCTGTAAATTGAGGAGGTTTGTACTCTGTGGAACAAACCACACGATGCAATCGGGCTATTGCTAAACTGTTCTATTG
>CAZRWZ010000273.1:0-3142 GCA_964603745.1 uncultured Bacteroidaceae bacterium
TGCTTATCTTTTTAGATATAATATTAAACAACAATTAATATAAATACTATGAATATTCAACAAATACAAGCCGAAAAATTAGACCTTATTGGGTGGATTTACAATATTCAAGATATTTCTATTCTTGAAAAATTAAAAAGCATTCAGAAAAATATTGTTATTGAAAAATACGAAGCTTCACTTAAACCGATGAGCGAACAGGAACTTATAGACAAAGCAAAAGAGGCTAACAAAGCTATTGAAAATAATGATGTTATTTCGCAAGATGATTTAAAAAAAGAAATTCAAAACTGGTAATATGAATATTGTTTGGACTAAACCAGCTAAAAAAGATTTAAGAAAAATATTCAATTACTTTACAAAGAAAGTTTCTTTAAACCTTGCCAATAAAATTGTAAATTCTATTCTTGCAAATACTTCTATTTTAAGAACTCAAAACATTGGCGTTAAAGAACAATTACTAACACACTTAGAACAAGAACACCGCTTTATTATTGACGGAAACTACAAAATAATTTACATTATTAAAGATAACACCGTTTATATTACTCACGTTTTCGACACTCGACAAAATCCTGTTAAACTTAAATAAAAAACCCATACAATTTAATGTAAAGGCTTTGGTATATCTTCGCTACAAATTCTCATTTCTTTAATTGCTTTGGCAATTAACCACAAGATGCAATCTTGCGGTAGCATTTATCTTTTATTTATTCTTCGTGCGTCATCGGGGGGTTAATTTAATTATTGAATCTGAACTATTTTTAAGACTTTTATAAATATATGAGACAATAATATTTCCATTAGCTGTATCTAATTTTAATTTATCTAATTTATAATCGTAATTAAATATTATACTACTATCTTTATATAATAAGGATTGATTAAAAGGATAGTTTACAGAATCTCCATTAATTAAATTTAATCTTATGAGTTCGTCATTTTCTAATTTATTTCTTAATTCATATTTAAATTCTAAATTTGTATCATAAATTATAAAATCTTCATTTAATAATGAAACTATTAAATTATCATTGTATATTTTAAAATCTGGTTTATTTGTTTGTTCGTTATTTATAAAAAAGAATTCTTTTGAAAATAAAATTTTACCCGTAATGAGATCAAGTTTGTATAATTTTTCATTAAAAAGATTTAGATAAATTTTATTCTCCTTTTTGTCAATACAATATGTTGGACTAAGATTATCATCATTTATAACAAGATTCGTATCTTCAGGTAAAATTATTGACCATTTATATCTATTACTAATTACTTTTAATCTTTTATTGATATTAATTGTATTATTTCCATAAATATTTATTAAAGACGAATCTATTTCAGAAGTATCTGATAAAACAACTAATTTAATTTCATTAATAAGATTTTTATCTTTCTTATTATATGTATTTTGACAACTTCCTAAAAATAATAAAAATAAAATTAATTTATAAAGAATAAAATTATTCATTTCTGAATGCACCAATATGTTTTTCAATATATTCATTTGTTTCTCCTTTCAATCTAAATTCATCCATAAAATTCCATCTTTCAGCATTAAAATCATATATCCCATTTGGTTTCATAAAATACTTTTTTCCTGTATTAACATCTCTGTTGATACCCCATGAATATGTATTACCTCTCATCATATGATGGTGCTCTTTTGTAGAATAGATTAACTTATTGTACATGAATAATGATTAATTCTGATATGTTGTGTTTCATGAACAATTGTTAATCCCATTTCTCTTATAAACCAAGGTTTGTTTGATTTAAAATCAGTAGTCCTATTGTCAAGAAAAATTTTAAATCTTAAAAATTCACCATCTTTTAATCCATCACCTTTAACTAAAGTTCTTTCATTGTTTTTACTATCAAAAGCATAAGTAATGGTTTTACCAGATGCTATTCCAGATTCTTTAACAAGATCAAAAACTATTGAAACATTTTCGTATTTACCTCCCACACCATATCGTCGAATAAACTTTTTTCCTGCACGACTTTTTTCCCATAAATTATATCTTTGCATTGCATGTTCATCATTACTAAAAACATCAGTTTTTCTTATAGTATCACCTAATAAATCAGTAAACATTATCGGATTTAAACTAAATGTTGCGTATTGGCTAATACTTGGATTAGGTTTTGGGTCTAAATTCCAACGCCTACCTAAACGACTATCATACCGCCAAAACTCCGCAGTATAACTTGTTCCAGTTGAGTTAAAGATTTCATCATCTTTCTCCATACCGTTAAATCCAAAAAGAGACTTATTACACGCACCTTTTAAAGTTTTTTTGTAGGTCAGTGCTTTTAAAAACGGTTTTGTTTCTAATTCAAAAGTAGTATAATATGTTAGTTTTCTACAACCCAAAAAATAAAATTTAATTTCCCTCAAAAATACAAATAATATAAATGCGATTTTAAAAAAAGCATAAAAAAAACCGCTCATTTTTCATTTATGGCGGTTCATCGGTTCGGCTTGGTCGGTTCTAAAATTAAATTTTGTTTACTATATGCGTATAAATTTGGGTGCTGTCTAATGTGCTATGTCCTAAAAATTTGGCGATGTTTTCAATGCTCATACCGTTTTGTAAAAGATGTGTAGCTATTGAGTGGCGTAATATGTGTAAGGTTAGTTTTTTGCTCTTTAATTGCTCGTTATTGGTTATTTTCTGTAAGTCTTGTAAATAGTTGTTTAGTGTTCCTGTGGTGCTTAAAAATAGGCGGTTATGTTTTACTTTCTGTAAGTTTCTAAAATTATAAATATAGTGTTCTAATGCTTTTATTACTTGGTTATTTATTGGGATAATGCGGTCTTTGTAGTTTTTTCCTTGTTTTATAAATATGGTTTTTTTATCAAAGTCAATATCTTGTATTAATAAATTTCTGCCCTCTGTTCTGCGTATGCCACAAGCATAATACAACACAAAAATAAGTTTAATTTGTTCTTGTTTTTTTTCTTGTTTTATTAGCGGAAGTTCTAAACCTATGTTTTTAATATTGTTTTGTAGCTGTTTTATTTCGGTTTGTGTAAGTGGTTGTATTTTTTCTATTCTTGCGTTTTTATCGGGTTTTATTCGGTAGTTTAGCGGTGTTGGTGCGGTGTTCATTCCTATTTGGTGCAAAAATTCTAAAAATT
>CAZRWZ010000274.1:0-3141 GCA_964603745.1 uncultured Bacteroidaceae bacterium
TTTAACAATAGAACTATATAGATTTAAATATTCTTGCTAAGGAAAAGCCTGGTGCATTCATATTTAAATCTAAGAAATAACCAAATGGAGTTTGCGAAACTTCGTAGTCTGCATTTTTTAATCGTTCTTCGGCTTTGTCGAAAAGTTCTTTTGTAAATTCAGGACTTGCTTTACTTTCAGATAAATGGGCAAATGAATGTAAAACAACTTTTTTTGTTCCATTTTTTGTACATGCCCATTTTATATTTTTAACCATTTTCTTTTCTACCTTATTTAAATCTTCTTCGTCTTCTGCTTCGGCATGAATAAAAGCTGTTAAACATTTTTCGTAGCTTTTACCCTCGGTAATTGTTGCAGCTGTTTCAATGGTTTTTATTGTGGGATTATACTCAAATTTATCGGCAAATATCATTAATAATTTCATGTTCTTGTATTTTTATATAATTATTTAAGTCCTTCTAACTTTTTATCAATTTCTGCTTTTTCTTTTTGCATTCCTAAAATTCTGTAAATATTCTTCATACTTAATAGAACATTTTTATCGTTTGGTTCGTTTTGCTCAACTATTTTAAAATATTTTAATGATTTATTAAAGTCTGCTTCGTATTTTTCTTTCTCATTCTTTGTTTTGGCATGAGTATAAAGGTTTTTTGCTCTATTATAGTATAATACGCCTAAATTGTATGCCGCATCATCATAGTTTGGGTCTATTTCTAAAGATTTAAGATATGATTTTTCTGAATTTATATTATCATTTTTGCTTTCGTATAAACTACCAAGTACAAAATACATTCCTGCATTTGTTCCATCAATTTCAATACTTTTATTAATATATTTAAACGCGTTATCTACATCAGAAACAACAAGATAATGGTTTATTAATTCAATATACAAGTTATTATCTTCGGGATAAAATTTTATTCCCTCTAATAGCGTTTGCAGATACAAATCGTTATTCCCCTTGTTTTTATACACTTCCGATAAATCTTTGTACATTTTTCCTTCACCATATTTAAAGGCAATTAAAGTTTTATAAAAGCCAATGGCTTTATCATATTCTTTAAGTTTTTCGGCAGATAGAGCTGCGTTATAGTATGCAATTGTATCGTTAAACATTATTTCGGGCAAAGCGTTTAATTCAATTGTGTTTTCAAATGCTTTTAATGATTTATCGTAATTGCCTGAGTTAAATTGCTCTAAGCCATAGTGCATAAATTGATTTGTTAAATAACCTAATGCACTAAATATTTGTGTGTTATACGTTTTTTTAGTATCATATTTTAAAGCTAGTTTATACGATGAATATGCTATTTCAATTGCATCGGGTATTTGTTTGTGCAACTGGTTTGTAGGTGTGTCGTAAATTGTGTGATATAACAAGCCTTTGTATAACCAAAATTCAGGATTTTCGATATATTCTGTTTTAGTTTCAAGTTTATCGGCAATTTGTTTTGCATCAACAAGTTTTACTTCCTTTACTTTGCTAATTAGATTAGCTAAATCATCAGTTTTTTGCGAAAAAATGTTTCCTATTATAAATAAATTTAAGACCAATAAAACTAACAACTTACTTTTCATATTTCTTTTTTTTTAATTATGCTAAAATCAGACCAAAAATAAGCTTTTGATTTTAATAATTTTCAGTTAGTAATTATTAGTTTTTAACAAGTTGATATAAATTATATAACAACATAAAATCTAAGCCATTAAAATTAGCCATATCTACCCCATTATCTTGACCTTTTTTATCGCTTCTAAATTTGTTTGAGTAAGCCCAACCCTTGCCAGGATTTCCATAAACCGAATCGCAACAAGAAAAGTCAACATATTCATTTCCCCAAAAATATGTACCATATTTAGGGGCATCATCAATAGATTTTTTAATTAGTTTTTTGTTGTATGCAGGTTTTGCTACATTAATATTATGTAGATACATAAAAAGCGGAACATATAAGTAATGTTTTCGCCATACAGCACCTGATAAATATAAGTTATTAGCAGTTCCCCAAGGGCATTTCCACGAGTTACCAATTGCAGATAAAATCATAGCCATTGTGGTGTTATATTTATTTGGAAAATTGGGTATTACCTGTAAATTCCACGCCAAAATAGCAAGAGGTTCTAAACTTAAAAAATCTTGATATTTTTTGCCTGTAATATATCTACCTGCTTTTGCAAAACCATAAGCATTGCCAATTGCATTAGCTCCTCGTGTAACATTTTCTGCGTTAGGATCTTTTATTACCCAATTATCTTTTTTTATGTAATTGATAATTAAATCGGTAAGTTTTTGCGACCAAGTATAAAAATTAATTTTTAATTTATTTTTGTTTAAATCTATAAAACTTATTTCTTTGTTAGGGAAACTCCTAACTATTAGAGCAAAACCCATTAGCAGATGCACTGCTTGATCTTGGCTCATAGCAACAGATTTTTTTATCGGCAAGCTATAAAAAGCATCTATTTCTTTTATGTATGTTGGTTGTCCTGGTGGTTTTGTTCCCCAAACATTATTTTTAGATAACGCTGTATTTCTACCTTTTAGCGAAAAAGTTCCTCTTGTGTTATAGAGTTCAACATCTTCTCTGTTAAAAAAACCATCTAATTTGGCTGTGTCTTTATTCCAAGGCTCTTTATCCTCACATAAATCTAATCTTTCGTAAGCTTTTAGTGCATAATATAATTCTTGTAGTGTTTCATTTGTATTTTTATTATTTTTAGATAGCAAAGCATATTCTGTAGAAAGAACACTAATATACCAAGCTAAATCTATTGTTCCATCACCTATTTTATATTTATCTCCTCTTAAATCATTTAATCTTTCGGCAACAATACTTTCTCCCGCATTTGGTCCTACTTTTACAAAATATTTACGTAAACGCTCTCTATAATACCAATATTTTTCTGTATTATCTTGCGAAAAAGAATGCAAACTAATTATTATCAATATAATAGTAAGGATATGTTTCATTAGTGATAAAACGTTTTTTTTTATTGGTCACAAATGTAGTTAAAACTATGCACTTTTAGTGCATTTCGCTTTCATCTTCTAAAAACTAAAAAGATATTAAAGCTTAGACCTTAGATGTCTAAAGTCTAATATCTAAGGTCTTGTTTCTATGCATAACGAATTTTATTCGT
>CAZRWZ010000275.1:0-3116 GCA_964603745.1 uncultured Bacteroidaceae bacterium
GTATTTTAAAAAACATATATCAAAAATAAAGCAACAGCCTTTTATTTACTAAAAAAACAAAATTTATTAAAAAAGAATCACTGCTTTTTTGAAAAATAAGAATTTTTAATGCAAAAAATCTTATTTTTTTATCTAAAATCTTGTTATAAAATTTTTTATATAAAAAATTAGGAATTTTAAAAAGCTAATAAAATCAAGCTTTACAGAAGATTTATTTTTTTAAAATTACTTTTAAACACATTTTTGTTGAAAAATCTTATTTGCATTGATATCACAAGTACTCTAAAAGTATTTTGCATGATAATATATTTTTTCAACTAAGTGTTAAAAAGTTTTTTAAATCCTTACTCACAAAGGATTTCAATGCTACTTTTTAGCTATGTTAATAATACTGTTAATAAGTAGAATTTTTAAAAAGTTGTATTATTACCTAAATTGCAAGTGAGAAAAATAGCTCATTAACCAATAAGTAAAAAGTAAATAAAATGTATCAAGATACGATGGCGATAAAAAAAACAGTAAAAGAGACGAGAGAAGTGAGAAAAATTTACACTAATGACGAAGCATTTCAGTCATCATTAGAATATTTTAATGGCGATGAATTAGCAGCAAGAGTATGGGTAAATAAATATGCCCTTAAAAATTCCGAAGGGCATTTATTTGAGTTAAATCCAAATGATATGCATCGCAGAATTGCAAAAGAGCTACATAGAGTTGAACTTAAATATGAAAACTCTATGAGCGAAGAAGAAATTTTTGCTGTATTAAAAGATTTTAAATATATAGTACCTCAAGGCGGTCCAATGTCAGGTATTGGAAATAACGAACAAATTGTATCATTATCTAATTGCTTTGTTATAGGAACAGACGGAGAATCCGATTCTTATGGAGCAATTATGAAAGTTGACCAAGAGCAAGTTCAATTAATGAAACGTCGTGGTGGTGTAGGACACGATTTATCTCATATCCGACCTAAAGGAAGCGAAGTGAAAAATTCTGCTTTAACTTCAACAGGAGTTGTTCCTTTTATGGAAAGATATTCTAACTCAACACGCGAAGTAGCACAAGATGGTAGAAGAGGAGCCCTAATGCTAAGTGTTTCTATTAAACACCCCGATGCAGAAGATTTTGTAGATGCAAAAATTGATGGTCAAAAAGTTACAGGAGCAAATGTTTCTGTAAAAATTGATGATGATTTTATGCAATCTATAAAAGAAGGAAAAAAATATACACAACAATACCCTGTAGATGCAGCTAAACCTAAGGTGACAAAAGAAATAGACCCAAATAAATTGTGGGATAAAATTGTAACCAATGCTTGGCGATCGGCAGAACCGGGAATATTATTTTGGGATACAGTTATTAACGAATCTATTGCCGATTGCTATGCCGATTTAGGATATAAAACCGTATCAACAAACCCTTGTGGCGAAATTCCTCTTTGCCCTTACGATTCTTGTCGGTTGTTAGCAATAAATCTATACAGCTATGTAGAAAATCCATTTACTCCCGAAGCAAAATTTAATTTCGAATTATTTAAAGAACATGCAGGAATAGCTCAAAGAATAATGGACGATATAATCGACTTAGAAATAGAAAAAGTTGATGGAATAATTGATAAAATTAATTCCGATCCTGAAAGTATGGAAGTGAAAAGAGTTGAACGTCAATTATGGGAAAATATTAAAAAGAAAGCACAAGAAGGACGCCGAACAGGTGTTGGAATTACAGGAGAAGGCGATATGGTAGCCTCTCTTGGCTTAACTTACGGAAGCGAAGACGCAATAGACTTTTCGGTAGAAGTGCATAAAACACTAGCTTTGGCAGCTTATCGTTCAAGTGTTGAGATGGCAAAAGACAGAGGTGCATTTAGCATTTACGATAATATGCGAGAACAAAACAACCCAATGATTGCCAGAATTAAAGAAGCAGACCCTGAGCTATATAAAGATATGAGCATATATGGCAGAAGAAATATATCACTTTTAACAATTGCACCAACAGGAACAACAAGTTTAATGACACAAACAACATCAGGAATTGAACCTGTTTTTCTACCTGTTTACAAACGTCGCAGAAAAGTAAATCCAAACGATAAAGATGTTAAAGTCGATTTTATTGATGAAGTTGGTGATACTTGGGAAGAATATAATGTATATCATCATAATTTTGTAACTTGGTTAGAAACACAAGGATACGAAAGAAAAGATGTTGATACAATGTCTGATGAAAAAATAGACGAACTAATTAAACAATCGCCATATAACGGAGCAACATCAAACGATGTAGATTGGGTTTCAAAAGTTAAAATGCAAGGAGCTATACAGAAATGGGTTGACCATTCAATTTCTGTAACCGTAAATCTACCGGAAAATATAGAAAAAGACGTTGTTGGAAAAGTTTATCAAACTGCTTGGGAAAGTGGTTGCAAAGGTGTTACTGTTTACAGAGATGGCTCTCGTTCAGGAGTTTTAATATCAAAAGATAACAAAAAAGGCAATAAACAAATAGAATACAAAAAACGCCCATCGGTTGTTGAAGCTGAAATTCTTAGATTTAAAAATGGAATGGACGAATGGATTGCTTTTGTAGGAATGGTTGATGGAAATCCGTACGAGATTTTTACAGGTATGGTTGATGAAGATGTTCTAAACGTACCAAAGAAAATTACAAGAGGTATAATTATCAAAAATAAAACTAAAGAAGGAAAAACTAGATACGATTTTCAATATACCGATAAACATGGTTACAACACCACTTTTGAGGGGCTTAACCGTTTATTTAACAAGGAATATTGGAATTATGCAAAATTAATTTCTGGTGTTCTTCGACATGGTATGCCTATTGTTGATATTGTAACATTAATATCTAAATTACAATTAGATAGTGATGCAATTAACTCTTGGAAATCAGGAGTTGAGAGAGCTCTTAAAAAATATATCCCTGATGGAACAAAAGAAAAAGAAGGCGTTATCTGCCCTGAGTGCGACCAAGTAAATACTTTAGTGTATCAAGATGGTTGTCTTATATGTAATTCTTGTGGATACTCAAAATGTGGATAAAACAATGTAATTTCCTCAAAAAAAAGGTGATATCAAAATGATATTGCCTTTTTT
>CAZRWZ010000276.1:0-1345 GCA_964603745.1 uncultured Bacteroidaceae bacterium
TATCTCATAATTTTAAATATTTAGTCTTATGTCTAAAATCTTATATCTAAAAATCTATTCTATGCACTCTGCAATTTTTTCATACTAATATTATTAACTTTCTGTTCAACATATTTTTTGTCGATAGAAAGTTTTTGTGCTTTCTTATCAGGCATTTCAAACATAGCATCAGTCATAACATTTTCGCAAATAGAACGCAAACCACGAGCTCCAAGCTTGTATTCTACAGCTATATCAACAATATAATCAAGAGCATCTTCTTTAAAATCTAGTTTTATTTTATCCATTTCAAAAAGCTTAACATATTGTTTAATAAGTGCATTTTTTGGCTCAGTTAAAATCATTTTTAATGTTTCTCTATCTAATGGATTTAGATAAGTTAAAACAGGTAAACGACCGATAATTTCAGGAATTAAGCCAAAAGATTTTAAATCTTGAGGTGCTATATATTGCAAAATATTATCAAAATCTATTTTATCTAATTTATCTTTTGCCCCAAAACCTACTGCTTGTGTGTTTAAACGGTTTCCTATTTTCCGATTTATTCCGTCAAAAGCACCACCACAAATAAAAAGTACATCTTTTGTATTTACCGGTATCATTTTTTGATCGGGGTGTTTACGCCCACCTTGTGGTGGAACATTTACTATTGAACCTTCCAACAATTTAAGTAAACCTTGCTGCACACCCTCGCCAGAAACATCTCTTGTTATTGAAGGATTATCACCTTTTCGTGCAATTTTGTCTATCTCATCAATAAAAACAATTCCTCGTTGTGCATTTTCTACGTTATAATCGGCAGATTGCAATAAGCGAGTTAAAATACTTTCGATATCTTCGCCCACATAACCTGCTTCTGTTAAAACAGTTGCATCAACAATAGTGAATGGAACATCAAGCATTTTTGCAATAGTTTTTGCAATTAAGGTTTTTCCTGTACCTGTTTCACCAACCATAATAATATTAGATTTTTCAATCTCTACATCATTTTTTAAATCTTGATTTAACAGTCGTTTATAATGATTATAAACCGCAACTGAAATGTATTTTTTTGCAGCATCTTGACCTATAATATATTCATCTAAAAATGCTTTAATCTTTGATGGTTTACTAAGTTTAATTTTTGATTTATCTTTTTTTGAAATTGCAGTAAATTCTTCTTTTATTATATCATTTACCTGTTCAACACAATATTCGCAAATATATCCATCAACTCCTTGTATTAATATTTTTACTTCTTTTCTTGGTCTGCCACAAAACGAACATTTATCCATAATTATTTAGTTTAAAGTTTGTCAAGTTTATAAAGTTGAAAGTTTGTCAAGTTTGTCAAGTTTATAAAGTT
>CAZRWZ010000276.1:1445-3110 GCA_964603745.1 uncultured Bacteroidaceae bacterium
ACTTTATGAACTTTCTACTTTATGAACTTTCTACTTTTTATTATTTCTAATTAAAATTTCATCAATCATACCATAAGTTTTTGCTTCTGTGGCAGTCATCCAAAAATCTCTATCTCCATCTTTTTCTACTTGTTTCATAGATTTTCCGGAGTGTTTAGAAATTATTTCGTATAATTCTTTCTTTAATTTTTGTATTTCTCTGGCAGTAATCTCAATATCAGAAGCTTGACCCGATGCCCCACCCATTGGTTGATGTATCATTATACGAGAATGTGGTAATGCAGAACGCTTTCCTTTTGTTCCGGCTGTCATTAAAACTGCTGCCATAGAAGCTGCCATTCCTGTACAAATTGTATTTATATCAGAACTAATATATTGCATTGTATCGTAAATACCTAAACCTGCATAAACACCACCACCCGGCGAATTTAAATAAATTGAAATATCACGACTTGGGTCGGTTGACTCTAAAAATAAAAGTTGTGCTTGAATAATATTTGCAACATGGTCGTCTATTGCCGAACCTAAAAAAATGATTCTATCCATCATTAAACGTGAAAAAACGTCCATTGTGGCAATGTTCATTTGGCGTTCTTCTATAATTGTTGGCGAAACCCAATTGTTTTGAATTGAGGTGTATTTGTCTAGGGATAAGCTGCTTATTCCCATATGCTTGGTTGCATATTTTTTAAATTCGTCTTTTGGTATCATATCTATAAAGTTTAAAATTCATAAAGTTTAAAGTTTGTAAGTTTAAATATTATTACAATCTTTATTAATTCTTCAAAAATAATAATAATTTGCAATTAAATGAGTATAATTCTTAATGAGTAATCAACATTCCCCTAAAGCTAACTCTTTTTAATCTTTTTTTTACACTAAGCTTATATTCTCAATCCATTTAAATTAAGGTAAAGAATATGAATATTTAACAGTTTTTAATAGCAATTTAATTTCAAAATTACTGATGTTTCAAATATGTATTATACCGATAGATAATCAAATGACTATAAAGAACGTAGTGAATTTATAATTCGTTTAATTTAAACAAAGGTAAAATTAGTCTTTATAATAATAAATTTATACTTTTGTGCTGTGTTTTGTTAAAACGGAAGAGATGGCAGAAGAAAGAAAAGAAGACATAGAAAAGTTTGAGAGAAAAGAAATTTTCTCAAAAGCTGTAAGAGCAGGGAAAAGAACATATTTTTTTGATGTTAAAGCAACAAAAAAAGACGAATATTATTTAACTATTACCGAAAGTAAAAGAAAATTTACTGATGATGGCAAAGCTTTTTACGAAAAGCATAAAATCTTTTTATATAAAGAAGATTTTGAAAAATTTTCTAATGGATTAAGCGAAGTAGTTGAGTTTATCTCTAAAAATCAAGGAGAAATAAACCAAGAGGAAAAATCGACTAATGAATTTACTAATGTCGATTTTGATGATTTAGAAAAATAGTTTTATTTTTAATGGAAATTAATTCAAAAGACCATTGCTTAATTGCAATGGTCTTTTGTTTAAATAGGGTCTGCTGAAAAACACATATTAGGTTGTTACAAAGCTACTTAAGTCAAAATACGCTATTGTAAATGCACACTTTTTAAAATATATCTACTTATAAGTTTGCATTTACAAATGTTAAAATCATAGTTTTATGCTTACTC
>CAZRWZ010000277.1:0-3107 GCA_964603745.1 uncultured Bacteroidaceae bacterium
ACTCTCTCTGTAACCAATAAACTCCTTATAAATACTTAGCAGCTTTTCCCAAATATTTAGAATCAAACTTATAAGCTAATTTAAAGTTCATAAAATAATTGTTTATCCCAATTTTATATGGATAAAAATAGAGCAAATCGTTATCGTAAATAAAAGTACACGACAAGAAATATTTGTTTGTATTATATCCTACAGAAGCCTTAAATTCTAACGACGGAAATGCTTTCAGGCTTGTTTCGCTTTGATAGTAATCTGTAAATTTATCTTTGTTTATTGCTATGCCAAAGTTAGAAACCAACGAAGCATAAAAGCTTTTATAAACTAAAGACCCTGCAACACCTACGGCAAATTTAAGCGAAAAAACTTGCAATAAATTATCAATTATTATTGCAGAAGAATCTATATCTTCAAACTTTCCTTTTAGTTTATAATAATTAAATGCAGAAACAATAACAGGACTTATTGCCGATTTTTTCTGAATATTATAGTTCTTAAAATTAGCATCATAATTATATTTTTTAGATGTGAAATAATACAACGCTGCTCCAAGCTGTTGGAAATTAATATTTTGACGAATATTTGTTTGTTCAATAACAGTATCCTTAGTGTATGTAATTGTTTGCTCTTCGAGCCCATAATAATTTCTATATCTGAACTCTCCATAGAATCTTCTTAAAGAATATCCTCCAATAAAACTAAAAGATTTCATCTCTTTTAATTCAGGAATATTAGAGTATGGCAACTGAAAAGCAATAGAAATACCAATTCTATAAAATGTTAATCCAAAACCTAAATACAAATTGTTTTTAGAGGTATAATTTTTATCTACCTCATTTTCTATATTTTGATGGTCTTCGCCAAAATCTTTTATTCTGTACGACGATTTATAAAATTCAAACAAAGGATTAAAACTAAACCTGTCTTTTGTAATATGTACAAAATTTGTATCGAATTGTGCTAACAATGTATTAGTTAACACAAAAAATAATATGAAAATTATTATTTTTTTCAATCTTTATAATTTTATAAAAAAGACCTTAGACAATAATAAAATCTATCATCTAAGGTCTTATATTTATAAGTTTATTTTAAATTAATATGCAAACAATTTAAAATCTTTCATTAATTCGTTTACTTCTTTGCCTACTTGCTCTATAGCTGCTTCATCATCAATATTAGAGATAACTCTATCAACAAATTCAACAATTTTAGGCATGTGTTCTTCTTTCATTCCACGAGTAGTAACTGCCGGAGTTCCAACACGTAAACCCGAAGTTGAAAAAGGAGAACGATGATCGAATGGCACCATATTTTTATTAATTGTGATATGTGCACGAACAAGAGTATTTTCTACTTTTTTTCCTGTAATATCAGGAAATTTTGTGCGTAAATCTATTAACATAGAATGATTATCTGTTCCACCCGATACTACTTTATAACCAAGTTTCATAAATTCGTTTGCCATTACTTTTGCATTTTTTTGCATTTGCACTGCATAATCTTTAAAACTGTCTGTTAAACACTCGCCAAAAGCTACTGCTTTACTTGCAATTACATGCTCTAGTGGACCACCTTGCTGACCAGGAAATACAGCAAAATCTAAAACTTGCGACATCATTTTATCTTCGCCTTTAGGTGTTTTAATTCCCCAAGGATTAACAAAATCTTTTCCCATCATAATTATACCACCACGAGGTCCACGCAATGTTTTGTGAGTTGTTGAGGTTACAATATGGCAATGTGGCATTGGGTCAGACAATAAACCTTTTGCAATTAAACCTGCAGGGTGTGCAATATCTGCCATTAAAATAGCACCTACTTTGTCAGCAATTTTTCTCATACGAGGAAAATCCCAATCACGAGAATATGCCGAAGCTCCGGCAACAATCATTTTTGGTTTGCAGTCTAAGGCTATTTTTTCCATCTCATCGTAATCAATCATTCCTGTTTCCTCACTTACGTGATATGGTACAGGATTAAAATTAATTCCCGAATGATTTACAGGCGAACCGTGCGATAAATGACCACCATGTGCTAAATCTAATCCCATAAAAGTATCACCTGGTTTTAAAACAGCAAAAAACACTGCTGCATTTGCTTGTGCTCCCGAATGTGCTTGCACGTTAGCATACTCTGCACCAAAAAGGTCTTTTAATCTATCAATTGCTAATTGCTCACTTTGGTCAACAATTTGGCAACCACCATAATATCTTTTTCCAGGATATCCTTCGGCATATTTATTTGTCATTACAGAACCCATTGCCTCTAAAACTTGCTCACTTACAAAGTTCTCTGATGCAATTAGCTCAATTCCCGTTAGTTGACGCTGATGCTCTTGCTCTATTAAATCAAAAATTTGCTTATCTCTTTCCATCGTAATTTTTTTTATCTTGTTAAAGCTCAAAGATATTGATTAATGTAGAATTATCAAATAACTAAAGTTAATTTTTTATATTAATAGATGAAAAATATTATATCTTATTTTTCTAATCAAAATAATAATTGCTTTAATAAAAACAAATACATATTTGGGATAATGATTGTTTTTTTATAAATTGCATATTTTAAACTTTAAAATAACAAACTCGCCGCAAATGTCGGGGAATTAAATATCCCAATTGGGACTAAAAATAAAAACTATGAAAAAAGAAATTACAATTCTATCGTTGTTATTAGCAACAATATTTGTTAATGCACAATTTGTTAATCAAACAAGTATACATGGTTTAATCAACAATTATACAACATGTTTTGCAAAAACTACAAACAATGATTTATGGATAGGGACAACAAACGGAATATCTAAATATTCATCGGGAAACTACACCGGTTTTAATACAAGTAATGGTTTAATAAACAGCAATATAAAAGCTGTTTTTAAACTGTTTAAAACAGAATATCCCATTGTAAGTGCAAACTTTTTAAAACATATGTGCTTATAAGTTTGCATTTACAATAGCGTATTTTGGATTAAGTGGCTTTGCAACAACTTGTTATGTGTTTCTCAGCAGACCCTACATAGAAACAAGACCTTAGATATTAAACTTTAGACCAAAAGAAAACCTTCTAGGCTCATAATTGCCCGATGGCTGTATAAACAGAACTTA
>CAZRWZ010000278.1:0-3085 GCA_964603745.1 uncultured Bacteroidaceae bacterium
TGATTGCTCTGAGGCACATCATATTTTTATCTTCTTCAATTTGAGGTATGTATATACATCTGCATTTCAGAATATAAAAATCTAATACAGCTCAGAACTTTTCAACAGACACTAATTAAATTTTGAGTATATTATTCTTTTATCATTTTTTTTGTTATTATCTCCTTATCTGTTTGAACCTTTATAAGATATATTCCTTTTTTTAGGTTTTTAATATCTAATTTAGTATTATTTATAAAACATTTAGTAATTAATAATTCTCCATTTAAATTGAAGATACTAATTTTTGATTTAGTATAATTCGTATTTTTTATATTTATAAAATTAGTAGAAGGGCTAGGATATATTTGTATATTATTTGTTATTTCAGAAATATAACCAAGAGCACTATATGCTCTAAATATTATATCATCAATCATCCAACCTTCTTTATGTGTATTAATTGTATCACTGATAAATTTAAATTTTATTTTTATACTGTCATTTTCAGAAATTGATTTTTGCTTTGTTATTTCATTCCAATCCCAATATAACTCAACATATTGCCAATTATCAGATTTGCCTGAGAATCCATATTCATTATTAATTATAGTGTCTTCGTATATGCCTGTAAAATGTGTCATTAAAGGATAAGGGTCGTTTATTACATTCATCCAAGTATCTCCGTTGTCATAAGAAATTTCTATAATTCCACCATCAGTAAGTGTATCAGTATCAAATTTATGATAAAAAGAAAGAATACCTTGTCCATAAAAGAAATTAAATGGTATATTAATAGTAAAAAAAATATTACAGCTGTTATTATAATAATAATCAGTGTCAGTAAGAATAGCTATATCATCAAAATGCCCCGAATTAAAAAAAACTTTATTGGGATTTCCTATTTCCCAAATATTTGAATGTGTACCTGGTATATTTAACCAACTATGTTGTGGTGCAAAACTAATTGTATCGGCAAATAATAATGTACCGTGAGGATTGTATTTTTGCCCTTGAATATTGCTAATAAATATTAGTATCAATATTAGTTTAATAATTTTTGTTTTCATAATTTTATGTTTAAATTAAACATCAAAGTTAGGGATTTTTTTTTATAAATCCCAATTAGGATATTTAATCTTTCGACGCTTATGGCGAATAGAACGGAGCTTGCAAGCTCAACGTAGTTGACTTTATGGACAGACCCTAAATAAAAGAACTTCGTCAAACTTAGCTTTTTGGAGATTTATACAAGTTTAATTTTTCTTTTTTTAGTTTTTTTTTGCAATAATATTATCAAAGATTTACCTTTGTAAAATATTTATTATTAAATGATTACTACACTACGAAAAATATTAGATTTTTTTGTTCAAACTAAATGGTTAGTTTCACTAATTGCGGCATTAATTTTAATGAATATTTTAATGTTTATTAACTCTCCTGTAGAATTTAAAACATATAATATAACAACCAATAAAAATTGTATTTTAGATTTAAAATTTTCTTATTCGCAAGAAACAGTTATTTCTTGTTTAGAATCTTATGGAATTGAAGGTAGAAAAAAATATTCTATTTTTTCTTTATTAGATTTAATTTACCCTTTAGTGTATTCTTTTTTACTTGGAGCATTGTTATATAAACTATTTTTCTACAGCAAATATAACCCATACTTATTTGCTCTATTTGCAGGTTTTTTCGATTATATAGAAAATGCATTTCTAATACATTTCACTCATAGTTTTCCTAATATAAATAACTGGGAAGTATTAATATCTAGTTTTGCCACAAGTTTAAAATGGTCGTTTATAATAATTAGTTTTATAGCTTTATTTTTTGGAGTAGTAAAAACTATTAAAAATAAAAATTAATAATAATTAAGGTATAAAATTTTATATGCTTAAAGATATTTGATACTTTAGCACCTTATATGAAGAAATTTTTTAGCATAATAATAGTTTTAATCTTTGTTTCTAGTTTTGCTCAAACAAGCAATGACAAAGAGGAATATTACAATCCTAATTTTAAAAATTGGAGTAATAGTTTGTCAATGGACACATCAAAAACTAAACAAAATATTAAATTTGGTTTTTCTACAGGGGCTTCTGTTGCAAGTGGATTTAACGGAGGTAGTGGCGTAAACACTTGGCTCGCCCCAAAAGTTTTAATCCCTATAAACAACAGATTATCAATAGAAACAGGAATATCATATAACAGAGGCTTTTATAACAATTATAAGTCAATGCCTTTTTATGGCGATAATTTTTCGAGAAACATAAATGGTGAAATTTCAACAGTATCATATTATATAAAAGGGAATTACAGAGTAAACGAAAGATTAACAATTTCTGGAGCTACTTATGCAAGCAAAGTTATAAGAAATACTCCTGTTAATCCGGCAAACCCTAAAGCTTTCGATTTAGAAAACAAAGGTTTTGCTGTTGGACTAAACTATAAATTTAGCAATGGCTCGGAAATTAATTTTCAATTAAATTTGCAACAAGGTAACTCTCCTTACAATATGATGCCATATAATGGTTTTGGAATGAACCATTCCTCGTTTGGTAATTCTTTTGGTGCAGGTTTTGGTACATATTAACTACATATAGCTTTTCGGATTTTCTACACTTGGTGCTTATCTAATAAAGTCAAGCTTAATGAAAAATATAAAAATTAAAATACACAATCATCTTGTTAAAGACTTAAATAAAAAAGCTGAAATCTTAAAAAATAGTATTAAAGATACTATTGAAGCCCGAAACAACGATACAAAAAGTAGTGCCGGCGACAAATACGAAACAGGTAGGGAAATGCTACAAATAGAAATTCAAAAAAACGAATTACAACTTAGTAAAACATTAAAAATACTTAAAGAATTATCAAATATTAAGCTTTCTAAAACAAGTAATCTTATTGAATATGGCAGTTTAGTTTTTACAAATTATGGAAATTATTTTATATCTATTGCTTACGGGAAAATTGAAATTGAAAACAATATTTTCTATTCAATTTCGCTTGTATCACCAATAGGAAAATTACTACAAAACAAAAAAGTTGGAGAATATTTTACTTTTCAAGAAAAAAAATATACTATATTAAATATTATTTA
>CAZRWZ010000279.1:0-3079 GCA_964603745.1 uncultured Bacteroidaceae bacterium
CAAATACCTAAGCTCTAATATCTTTTTACTTTTTTTTAGAAACTGAAAGCGAAATGTACTAGAAGTGCATAGTTTTAACTACATTTGTGACCAATAAAAATTTCTAACAACAATATTATTTTAAAGCTAAATACAAGATTTCTATCGGGTGTAGAGCATCTCTGTTTGTTCCGTCTTTTATTTGATGTCGGCATGATGTGCCTGCTGCCGAAATTAAAACATCATCGGCTGTTTTTCTTATTTCCGGAAAAAGCACAAGTTCTCCTACTTTCATAGATAAATCGTAGTGTTCTTTTTCGTAACCAAACGAACCTGCCATTCCGCAACAACCCGAAGGAATTTCTTCGGCAGTGTAGTTTTTAGGTATTTGCAAAATTTCTAATGTTGGTTTTGTTGAGGCAATTGCTTTTTGTTGGCAATGTCCGTGCAGTTTTATGTGTTTTTTCTCCTCGCTAAATAATTCTTGCGAGATATTTCTTTTTGCAAATTCGTCGGCTAAAAACTCATCTATCATTAGTGCATTTTTTGCAAGTTTTTTTGCTTTTTCTTTTAATTCTTTATTTACTAAATCGGGATATTCGTCTCTAAATGTGAGTATTGCCGATGGTTCGATACCTAAAAGCGGAGTTTCTTCGTTAATTATTTCGGATAAAGTTTGTACGTTTGAAATTGCAATTTCTTTGGCTTTTCGCACAAATCCTTTTGAAATAAAAGTCCTTCCACTTTCTATGTGTTGCGGTATCACAACATTATAGCCTAACCTGTTTAGCAAACGAATTGTAGTTATTCCTAAATCAACATCGTTGTAATTTGTAAATTCATCAGAAAACAAATAAACTGTTTTTTGTGTGTTTACATCTTGTTTTAGTTTCTCAACATATTTATTTAAAGTAGTTTTATGCAAAAGAGGAATATTTCGTTTTTGCGAAAAACCTATAAAATATTTCATCAAAGATGAGGTAATTTTACACTTGAAAAAGAAATTTGTTACACCTGAAACTTTTTGTCCTAAACGATTATATTTTGTAATATTTGCAATTAGTTTAGAACGTAACGGAGCCCCATTTTTATCGTAATAATGCTGCAAAAATTCTGCTTTCATTTTTGCTACATCAACATTACTTGGGCATTCGGTTTTACACGCTTTGCACGATAAACACAAATCCATAACATCATAAATTTCTTTATGATTGAAACGGTTTGTTTGATTAGAGTTTGTTAAAAATTCTCGCAAAATATTTGCTCTGGCACGTGTGGTTTGATTTTCGTTTTTACTTGCCTGATAGCTCGGGCACATTGTTCCGCCAAACAAATGTGATTTTCTGCAATCTCCTGAGCCATTACATTTTTCGGCAGTTTCTAAAATCCCGCCATTTTCCGAAAAATCGAAAATTGTTTCAATTTCGGGTATTTCTTTTTCGGCTTCGTAACGCAAATGGCTATCCATTGGCGGAGTATCAATAATTTTTCCCGGATTAAAAATTCCTTTCGGGTCCCAAAGTTTTTTAATTTCTTTAAATGTATTGTAAATTTTATCGCCATACATTATAGGTATAAACTCACCACGCAAACGACCGTCGCCGTGTTCGCCACTTAACGAACCTCTATATTTTTTAACTAAATGTGCTACATCAAGAGCTATATCGTGAAAAATTTCTTGGTCTTCAAGCTTTTTTAAATCCAACACAGGTCGCAAATGCAATTCGCCTGTATCAATATGTGCATAATAAACACACGAAACTTTATATTTTTCTAAAATCTGATTGAATTCTTGCAAATATTCAGGTAAATCAACAGGGCGAACAGCTGTATCTTCTATAACAGGCACAGGTTTTCTGTTGCCTTTCATATTCGACAATAAGCCAAGCCCTGCTTTACGGATAGCCCAAACTTTTTTGATATCATCGCCACAAACCAAAGGAAAATCGTAGCCAAAGCCATTTTCTCGCATTTCTTTTTCCATCAGCTCGGCTGCCGACAAAATACTTTCTTTTGTAGTTCTGATAAACTCCACAATCAGCATTGCTCCTGGGTCGCCATTAATGAAAAAACGATTTTTTTCTTGCTCTACATTTTCTTTCGATAAATCCATTATGGTTTTATCCATAAGTTCAACTGCATCAGGATTGTGTTTTAATGCAATAAGATTTGCTTTTGCTGCTTCTTCTACGGAGTTTAGATGCACGCAAACAAGCGTTTTTTCTTTTGGTGGAAGAGGTAAAATATTTAGCTTTATTTCGGTGATAAACAGTAAAGTACCCTCTGAACCTGCTATTAAGTTTGCAAAGTTAAACGTTTTTTTTGTATCATCTTTAAAACTATCGGTATCAGCCAAAACATCAAGTGCATAACCCGTACTTCTTCTCCTTATTTCTTTATGCGGATATTCTTTTTCTATTTCATCAATAAAAACTTTATCTGATAAAATTTTATCTATCTGTTTGTAGATTTTGTTTTCTAAGCGAACACCACGAGCTTTTTTCTTAAACTCATCTTTACTCAATGGAGCAAATTCTACTTCTGAGCCATCAGATAAAAATCCACGAACCGAAATTGTATGGTCACGTGTAGCACCATAAACAAGTGAATGTGCTCCACACGAGTTATTTCCAACCATTCCTGCCATCATAGCTCGGTTTGATGTAGATGTTTCGGGAGCAAAATGGAAACCGTATTTTTTTAAAATAAGGTTTAATTCATCTCGAACAACTGCTGGTTCTACTATTACATAGCGTTCTTGCTCGTTTATTTCTTTTATTTTAGTAAAATATTTTGATACATCAACAATTATTGCCTTACCTACAACCTGCCCTGCCAAAGATGTTCCTGCTGTTCGTGGAATAATTGGCACAGAATGTTTTGAGGCAAAAAGAATTATTTCTTTTATATCGTTTTTTGTTTTCGGATAAATTATCGCTAAGGGTTTTTCGCGATATGCCGAAGCATCAGTTGAATATATCAAGAGCATTTTGTTGTCGGTAAATATCTTACCTTCAATATTTTCTTGCAGCTCTATTAACTCTATATTCAAATCCATTTATAAAAGTTTTTGCAAAGATACATATTTCTATTGTTCTAT
>CAZRWZ010000280.1:0-3062 GCA_964603745.1 uncultured Bacteroidaceae bacterium
ACACGCCTTAAACTCAAACTTTATAGTTCAATCTCTTAACTTTATAGACAGACACTATCTAAGGTCTTGAATTTTAAAATAATCCGTCGATTAAGCTGTCATCGGCTAAATTTGGAAATGTTACCTGTAAATTAGGTGTACGTTTCATTTCGCGTTTTAAAGCGAACATTGCACCATCGTTACGAGCCCAAGCTCTACGAGATATACCGTTATTTACGTCCCAAAATAGCATAGCTTTTAATCTGCGGTCGGCATCATCAGAACCATCTAAAACCATTCCGAAACCACCGTTGATAACCTCGCCCCAGCCTACTCCGCCACCGTTGTGGATAGAAACCCAAGTTGCTCCACGGAATGAATCACCAATTACGTTTTGGATAGCCATATCTGCAGTAAAGCTCGAACCATCATAAATATTACTTGTTTCTCTATAAGGCGAATCTGTTCCCGATACATCGTGATGATCTCGACCAAGCACAACAGGTGCGTGTAATCTACCATCAGCAACAGCTTTATTGAATGCTTCGGCTATTTTTGTTCTACCCTCTGCATCAGCATATAAAATACGAGCTTGCGAACCAACTACAAGTTTATTCTCTTGTGCTCCTTTTATCCACTGAATATTATCAGCCATTTGCTGCTGAATTTCTTTAGGCGAAGTTTTCATTATCTCCTCTAAAACATCGCAAGCAATTTGGTCTGTAAGCAATAAATCTTCTGGCTTAGATGATGTGCAAACCCAACGGAAAGGACCAAAACCATAATCAAAACACATTGGACCCATAATATCTTGAACATAAGAATTATACTTGAAACGAATACCATCTTCGTGCATTATATCAGCTCCGGCACGTGATGCTTCTAACAAGAAAGCATTTCCATAATCGAAG
Source organism: uncultured Bacteroidaceae bacterium (assembly GCA_964603745.1). Taxonomy (GTDB): domain Bacteria; phylum Bacteroidota; class Bacteroidia; order Bacteroidales; family JAFGXI01; genus CAZRWZ01. The sequence goes on from CAZRWZ010000280.1 coordinate 891, forward strand.
AAATATGTGCCTTTTGCAGTATGTTTGTTTATTGCGTTAGTTTGCCTGATAAGCGATTTATGAACATATTCCTTAAATTTTGCAGGATTGTTCGCCATCATATAATTAGATTCTTCAAAAGATAATCCTACAGGATAATAACCTCCTGCCCATGGATTGTGCAAAGAAGTTTGGTCTGAACCTAAATCAACAAATAAATTTTCTTGCTCAAAAGCTTCCCAAACATCAACAATATTACCAACATAAGCAAAAGAAAGCGTTTTCATATCTTGTTTTGCCTGTTTTACTTGCGATACAAGTTCGTTTACATCATAAATTAAGACATCAACCCAACCTTGCTCGTGACGTTTTTTAGCAGCACTTTCGTTTATTTCGGCTGTTACCGAAATAACTCCTGCAATATTTCCTGCCTTTGGCTGTGCTCCAGACATTCCGCCAAGTCCTGATGTAACAAATAATTTTCCTGTTAGGTCTTCGCCATTTTTAGATATTTTTCTACCTGCATTCAAAACTGTAATTGTTGTTCCGTGAACAATTCCTTGTGGTCCAATATACATAAACGAACCGGCAGTCATTTGCCCGTATTGCGAAACACCAAGTGCGTTAAATTTTTCCCAATCATCAGGTTTTGAATAATTTGGCACTACCATTCCGTTTGTAACAATAACTCGTGGTGCATCTTTGTGCGATGGAAAAATTCCCATTGGGTGACCAGAATACATAACAAGTGTTTGTTCATCTGTCATTGTTGCCAAATATTTCATTGTGAGCAAGTACTGAGCCCAATTCTGAAATACAGAACCATTTCCTCCATAAGTAATTAACTCGTGAGGATGCTGTGCGATTGCATAGTCTAAGTTATTACTAAGCATTAGCATTATTGCTGCTGCTTGTGTAGATTTATGTGGAAAATCGCTTATTTTTCGTGCTGTTATTTTATAATTGGGGCGAAAACGATACATATAAATCCTACCGTAATCTTCTAATTCTTGCTTAAATTCTTTTGCTAATACATTGTGATGTTTTTTATCAAAATATCTAAGTGCATTTTTTATTGCAAGTTTTTTTTCGTTTTCGCTAAGAATATCTTTTCTTTTTGGTGCGTGATTTAATGTTTTATCATATTCTTTTACTGCTGGCAATTCGCTTGGAATACCTTGCAAAACCGCTTGTTGAAACTCTTTTAACATAATTCTTTTTTTTATAATGTTACTTTGTTTCAAAATTAGAAATTTATTTTTGTTTTGACACTAACTACTTTAATTATTTTTTAGTTAATTTAGTGCAATATTTTTTATTGATGAAACTAAGTGTAATAATATCGTACTACAAAAATATTGAGAATTTAAAATTAATTCTTAAAGCTCTTGATAATCAAAATGAAAATAATTTTGAAGCAATTATATCAGAAGATGATAATAATAAAGATACCCTTAGTTTTATTGAAGAAAACAAACATAATTATTCTTTTCACATTCAACATTTGCATCAAAAAGAAGATACAGGGTTTAGAAAAAACGAAATGCTTAATAAATCAATAATGTCAGCTAAATCTAATTTTATAGCTTTTATTGATGGTGACTGTGTTCCACACAAATATTTTGTAAAAGAATATATCAAGAATTTAAAAAAAGGGACTTTTATGTCTGGCAGAGCTGTTATGCTTAGTAAAGAGATATCAGAAAAAGCAGTAAAAGATATTTCTCTAAAAGATTTAAATTACTTTTCTTTAATTTTTTCTAAATCACAAAAGATTAAAGAAGCTATTTATTTTCCTTTTTTTCCTTTAACATATAAAATTAGAGGTATGGTTGGTAGAAATTGGGGAATCCATAAACAAGATTTAATTGATATAAATGGTTTTGATACCGATTATATTTTTGCCGGAGTTGGCGAAGATGTTGATATTGAATGGCGTTTAATGAAAAGTGGGGTTCAACGAAAATCTATAAAAAACAAAGCAATTGTATTTCACATCTATCACGACAAAGTATATTCTGAAGTAAATGTTGGCAATAATTACAAGAAATTAGAAGAAAAAAAACAATTAAATAATCTTAAGTGTTTAAATGGGATTGATTATAAACATTAAGAATCCCTCCCCTAAATTACTATATTTTCCAATTCATACAAACAAAAAAAGCACCCAAAACTGGATGCTTTTTTTTTAAA
>CAZRWZ010000281.1:0-3059 GCA_964603745.1 uncultured Bacteroidaceae bacterium
TAGTTTATAAATCATTTTCTAAACTTGGGAACTAGGCTTTGTTAAAAAGCTTTGAACTTTTCAGCAGACCCCAATTAAGAATTAAAATTATAAATTACTGATTTATATAAATTTAATTTCAAAATCACCGATGTTTAATATATTATGTCGATAGATAAAACATTAAAATCTATTCTTCGATAGTTTTTAACATGCTATGCCATAATTTTTCAGCAGATTTATCCCACGAGAATTTTTCTCTTTGCACTTTAGCTTTTTCAATCAGCTTAATTCTTAAATCTATTGAATTTTCCATTTTTGTAAGAGCTTCGGCAATAGAATTTACCGAAGAAGGTTCTATGTATATAGCTGCATCTCCGCCAACTTCTGGCATACTTGTGGTATTTGATGTTATTACAGGAATATCGCAATACATTGCCTCAAGAATAGGTATGCCAAATCCCTCGAAAAATGATGGATAAACCATTGCCAACGAAGAAGATATTATTCTGTGCAGTTCGTTCTCGTTTGCTCTGCCCGTAAAAATTATATTATCTTTACATGTAATTTTGTTAAGTGTATCTTTTAGCTCTTTTGCTCCCCACATTACAGCTCCAACAACTAATAATTTTGTATTGTTAGATGTAGATTTTTTAAACTTATCGAAAGCTAAAATAAGATTATGCAGATTTTTTCGGCGGTGTATTGTCCCTATAAATAAAAAATAATCGGCATTGTTTGAATATTGTTTTTTAGTAGCTTCTTTTTCTTTTTCTGATATAGGCGAATATTTTATATTTGCCCCATTATATACTACATCAATTTTTTCGGGGGCAATATTATATTTATCTACAATATCCTGTTTTGTAAATTCCGAAACAGTTGCAATTCTATTAGCTTTTTGTGCAAATTGCGGAAAATATTTAAGATAATATTTTCTGTATAGATATGGCAAATGCTCTGGGTTATGCTCAAAATTTATATCGTGAATAACATCTAATGTTTTGGTTTTGCTTTTTAACGAAATCCAACCATCGGGAGAAAAAAACAAATCGGGATTGTGGGTTTTTAAAAAACCTGTAATACTCCATTCAAAATATAGATACCACAAAAATGGGTGACGAGATTGTGGCGAAATAACATAAGGAGTTATATTATCAGAGAAAATAAATTCGTCAGAAAATTTACGGTCGAAAATAAAAAGAAACTCGTGTTCTTTATGTTTTTGGGTGATACGTTTAAGTGTTTCGTAAGAGAACCAACCAATACCATCAAGTTTATCTTTTAATAATAATCGGGTATTTACTGCAATTTTCATTTCCTCTTACACTTTTTTTTATTGAAAAAAATTATTTCTTTTTTATTTTTAATTTCTGACCGGCACGCAAACTTGTTGGGTCGGTTATTCCATTAATTTTCATTATATCTTCGTTTGAAACACCCGGATATTTTTTTGCAATAGACCAGAAGTTATCTCCTTGTCGAACAGTGTAATAAACATATTTGCCATTTGTTTTTGTATTGCTTGTGGTTTTGGTAGGGCTATTGGTTTTTATGGCAGTTTTTCCTAGCATTTTTTGTTTTGCTTCAAAACTCATTTTGTTAATATTTAGATATTTAGAAGCCTTATTTTTGTGTTTATAAATAACAAGTTTTTGCCCTGCTTTTATTCTGTTTCTGTAAAGATTATTCCAATAACTAACATCGGAAACTCTAACCCCATACCAACTTGCAATAAAACCAACATTATCACCAGATTTTACGGTGTACATAATTTTCACCATGTCTTTTGTTGGCGGAGGAGTGTAGTGTGCTGCTTGGCTACTTCCTCGCTGATATTTGGGTGGTGCAACTACTTTTCTTTCGGGAGAAAAATAAACAGAATCTTTATATGCAAAAATTGAATCTTTATATGTGATAAAATTGTTAACATAGTTTACGGGTAAACGTAAAGGATATGTTCTAATTTTAGCAGGGATAATATCCTTTTTGTATTGTGGATTTAGGTCTCTAAGTTCTTCAATTGAGATACCTATTACATTAGATACCTGCTCAAAATGCAGAAATTCGTTAATAATTATGGTATCGGTAGCAATATTTAAATCAATTCTTTTGGGTATGATATTATATTCTTTATAATAAGCAAAGGCATAGTTTGCTGCAATAAAAGCAGGTACATATCCACGGGTTTCGCGTGGTAAACGGTAGTATATATCCCAAAAATCTCTTTTGCCACCAGAACGACGAATTGCTTTGTTCACATTTCCTGGACCACAGTTATATGCTGCAATAACCAATGTCCAATCATGATAAATTGCATATAAATCTTTTAAAAATTTTGCTGCTGCTTCTGATGCTTGCACAGGGTCACGGCGATAATCTACATAAGAGTTAACCTCTAATCCGTAAATTTTACCTGTGGCATACATAAATTGCCATAGCCCTACTGCTCCTGCTCTTGAACGTGCTCTGGGGTTTAGTGCCGATTCAATTACGGCCATATATTTAAGCTCTAATGGTAAATCGTATTTATCTAATGATGCTTCAATTATCGGAAAATAATAATCTGACAAACCAAGCATAATACTCATTTGTTTTTTTCTTTTTATTGTGTATAGATTAATAAAAGCAGCCACTTTATTATTATATGGCATATCAATAATAGAAACTAAATTATCTAAACGCTTTTTAATTATTGTATCAGATACTTGTGTTACAAGGCTTGAGTCAATATCAGCAAAATTATCATTAGGTAAAGTATCATATTTTGCATACCACAAATATAATAAACTATCTAAATCTTGAGTAGCATCTTCGCTTGTGTTAAAAATAGTATCTCTTTTTTCTGTATTTTGCCCAAAAGCAATGCTAATGAAGAAAAACAAGATTATAAAAAGTATTTTATCTCGCATAAAATTGATTGTCAATAAATAATTTGCAAACTTAATGTTTTTAGCACTAAGTACAAAGGATTCTAACTTATCAATCAAGGCAATTTTATACTGTTGTTATTATGAGTACTAAATAGAGCTTGTCTATAAAGTCCGATTTCTGCGTTACGCTTGTTTGAAAAATGGTCA
>CAZRWZ010000282.1:0-3057 GCA_964603745.1 uncultured Bacteroidaceae bacterium
GCAGAAATCGGACTTTATAGACAAGCTCTATTTAGGTTTTTTTATTGGTATTCCACCTTTATTCAACCACAATATTATATTGATTTAGTAAGCCAATAAGCCCTTCTTTAGAAAATTTTGCTTTTTTCAGCCTGTTTATTTCGGGATTTATTATGTAATTAAACGATGTTGTAAAATCGCATTTCTCTAATACTGTATTCTCAAAAATACTGTTTACTAAATCACAATTATCGAATAATGAATTTGTTAATTCAGTTTCGGTAAAATCTACATCTTGTAAATTACAATTATTAAATTTTGTATTTTTAATATTCAATAAATAAAAAGATGACAGATTTAGTTGGCATTTTTCAAAACTAAACGATAATAAAAATTTATTACAATCGTTGAAATGAACACCTAATATCTTACAGTTATTAAAAACAACCTCTTGAAAAGCTGTGTTTGCAGTTTTTATATTACTTAAATTGCTATTTACAAATTCACATTCAATAAACTTAAAATCAGAAAGTTTTAGGTTTTCAAAATTGCAATCAATAAATTTACAATAGTTATATTCTGCTTTTTCGAGAGAGCCTTTTGTAAAATCAATTTTTTCAAATGTTTTGTCTTCTATATAATTGTTATTCATTTTTTAATTTATTTCTACGGTCAAGTAAATTGTTAATATCTTCATCAGATAAATTACTTTTACCTAAAATTTCATCAATTAATTCAAGTTCGTTTTCTTTGTTTTCAATACTTTCTGTAATACTCTCGTTTTTGGGTAATTCATCAAGCAATTCTATTTCGTCTTTCAGTTGTTCTGTAAGCATTAATATTAGTTTACGAATAGGTGTGCCAAGCATTTTAGCTGCTTCTTCGGGTATGTTTTCTTTAATCATATCGTAATTATCGATAACCATATTTAAATTATCAAGTTGTTCTTTGTCTTTCATCATTGTTTCAAAATACTCTTTATCTCTTAGTCTTTTGAAAAGTTCTATCAATCTATCTAAATCTGCTTTAAAATTTTCTTCCATAATTAAACAAGTTTTAATAATGCAATATTTTCTACGTGATGTGTTTGTGGAAACATATCAACAGGTTGTATTTTAAGCGTTTCATATTGTTCTTTCATAAGAGAAATATCTCTAGCTTGTGTGGCAGGATTACAACTTATATAAACAATTTTGTTAGGCGAAATCCTTAATAAAGTATCTATAACATTTTGATGCATTCCTGCACGTGGCGGGTCAATTATTATTACATCGGGTTTGCCGTTGGTTTCAACAAACTCTTGGTTTAAAACATCTTTCATGTCGCCTGCAAAAAATTTGGTATTTGTTATATTGTTTAAGTCTGAGTTTATTTTTGCGTCTTTAATTGCGTCTTCAACATATTCTATACCAATTACTTTTTTAGCAGTTTTTGCAATAAAATTTGCTATTGTACCTGTACCTGTATATAAATCGTAAACCAAATCGTTTGCACTGATATCAGCAAATTCTAAAGCTTTTTTATAAAGATTATATGCCTGTTCGCTATTTGTTTGATAAAATGATTTTGGACTTACTTTAAATTTTAATTCGCCCATTTCTTCCATTAAATGGTCTTTGCCTTTGTAGTTTACTACTTCTAAATCGTTTATGCTATCGTTTAGTTTTGGGTTTATAACATAGTTTAATGATGTAATTTGTGGAAATTCGGCATAAATTGCATCAAGTATTTTATTTACATCATTGTTCATTTTTAAGAAAATAACAATTAACATCAATTCGCCTTTTGCAGTGTTTCTTACAATCATATTACGCAAAAAGCCCTTGTTTGCTCTAATATCGAAAAACTCTAAATTATTATCTATTGCAAATTTACGAACAAAATTTCTTATCTCGTTAGAGTAATTATCTTGCAAATAACAATGCTTTACGTTTACAATTTTATCGAACATTTTAGGAACATGAAAACCGCAGGCATTTCTTATGCCAAACTCTTCGCCACTTTCAACCTGTTCTTTAGTAAGCCATTCTTTATTAGAAAAAGAAAACTCTAATTTGTTTCTATAATAATAATCTTTTGGTGCAGCTAAAATTTTATATTTTTCTTTTATCTCAATTTTTCCAATTCGCTCAAAATTATCAACAACTTGTTTGTTCTTGTAAAACAGTTGTTTAGTATATGGTAAATGTTGCCATTTGCAACCACCACACACACCAAAATGTTCGCATTTAGGCTCTACTCTGTCATCAGAATATTTATAAAATTTTGTAGGATATCCTTCGTAGTATTTTTTCTTTTTCTTGCTTATTTGTACATCAACAATATCGCCCGGAATAGTCCCTGTAACAAATATTATTCTATCCTCATATTTTGCTATAGACTTGCCTTCTGCAGCTACATCAATAATTTCTAACTGCTCTAATAACGGATTTCTTCTCTTTTTTCGTCCCAATATTCTCTTTTTAATACAATATTTATAATTACAAAGGTATAAAATTTACTTCCTTTATGCAGAGCAAACTTACATTTTATCATATTTTTAAATTATAGAACTCAATACTCTTTTTTTTTAAGGGTCTTATGTGGATTTTTTTATATCTCCTAAAATCCATAAGTTAGGTTTTTTTTCTATTGATTTGTAAGTTACTAAACATCAATCAGCTTCATATTAATTTAAATACAAAAACCCTGACTATTAGTATCTTAAAAGTAGATATACGGATATAAGCTTATCTAAAAATTAGCAAAATCTTTTTTTATATAAACAGATAGTGCTAAAATGTAATATTTAGTAGTTTATATTTTGTTAATAAGCTGTAAATATGGTTTATACAAAATATAATGTAGAGCTAAAAATATATTAAGGTAGGGGGTAATTAAGTATTTTACTATATGTTATTTGTAAAATAAATTATTTTATCATATATTTGCTTTGAACTTTAAAATTTTAAAATTATGAAAAGATTAACTTTATTTTTAATGTTATTTAGCATAGGTTTTATGTCCTTTGCTCAATTACAAAAAGGTAGTGAACAAACAAGAGCTACGGCTACTACCGATTTTACTGCAACTGATTTA
>CAZRWZ010000283.1:0-3040 GCA_964603745.1 uncultured Bacteroidaceae bacterium
TTACTTGTAAATTATTTGTCTCAAAAAAATAGGGTTCTTAAGGTTTAACTATTTAATTCCGGAACAAAACGGATTAATGTTTGAAGTTGATGTTTTTGAAGGGAAAAATAAAGGGCTAATAGTTGCAGAAATAGAACTGGAATCAGAAAACCAAGAATTTATTACCCCTTATTGGATTGATAAAGAAGTTACTAAAGAAAAGCGTTATTACAATTCATCTTTATCAAAAAATCCATTTTCTGAATGGTAGTTAACAAGTTTTCAACCGCAATTAACAACCTCTTAACAGCCTATTAACAGCATTTTTTAACAGTTTGTTAATAAAATATATTCAAAAATTATAAGTAAGAGTAGAAAATAGGAATAAAAAAGTTATTTTTAAAAAATATAATCTTAAACACTTATAAAATGTATAAAACTTTAGTATTATTATTGATATTTATTGCCTCGATAAGTTTTGGGCAAGAAAAAAAAGAAACACCAGATAAAAAATCATCAGGTATTTCTGTTGGATTAGCCGAAGCTTGGTTAAAATACAATAATGAAGACTATTACGGAGCACTTCGTATTTACAAAAAGCTATATGCAAAAGCCCCTGACAACGCTGTTTTAAACTACAGAATGGGTGTTTGCATGACAGAAATAAACATGATGGATTCTGCAATTATTTTATTAAATAAATCTTTAAAATTAGACTCTGCAATAAATAAAAATGCTTTTTATATGCTTGGGCGAGCCTACCAATTTAAAAGCGAATTAGACTTAGCTATAGATAATTTTTATAAGTACAAAACAATGTTAAGTCCTAAACAAAACGAAGAACATTATGTAAATATATATTTACGACAATGTTTAACCGCAAAAGAACTAATGGCAAACCCTGTAGATGTAAAAATTACAAACTTAGGTTCAAATATTAATTCAAAATATGTAGATGCATCTCCTTCGGTTTCAGCTGATGGCAAAATATTAATTTTCACTGCCAGAAGACCCGAAAATGTTGGAGGTAAAATTGATTTCTACACCGAAGATTATTTCGACGATTTATACATATCTAAATACAACGAAGAAACTAAATCGTGGGGAAAAGCTGAAAATATGGGAAGTCCTATAAATACTGAGTTTCATGATGCAAATCTAAGTATTTCTCCTGATGGAAAAATGATTTTTATTTATAAAAACCAGCTTAATGTAACAAAATCAGGCGATATTTATATATCAACCCTAACATCTGATGGCAAATGGGGAAAACCCAAACCAATTGACGAAAAACTTATTAATTCTACATATTTTGAAAGTTCTGCAAGTGTAACTGCCGACGGAAAAACGCTTTATTTTGTTAGCGAAAGAGAAAAAGAAGGATACGGAAAAGGAGATATATATGTTTCTAAAAAAGAAGGTCGTTCTTGGAGTAAACCAGTAAATATTGGACCTACAATAAATACAGTTGATGATGAAATAGGCGTTTTTATTCACCCTGACGGGAAAACACTTTTCTTTAGCTCAAACGGTCATAACACAATGGGTTTACACGATATTTTTATGTCAACAGTAAACGAAAATGGCGTTTGGAGTAAACCTGTTAATTTGGGATACCCTATAAATACCACAAGAGACGAAATACATTTTGTTTTAACTACTAACAGAAAAACAGCATATATATCTAGCGATAGAGATGGCGGTTTAGGAAAAAACGATATATATAATGTTGATATGAGATTCTACTTCAAATCTAATAAAGATATTGATGAGCAAACAGCTAAAAAAATTACAGGACCACCATTATGTATTCTAAAAGGAATAATTAGTGATGCCGGCACTGGCGATCCTATTAAAACAAGTATAATTATTAAAAATACTACAACAGGAAAATCAAAAGTTATAATATCTAATATAAATGGCGAATATTTTGCAACCTTACCTGCAGGCGAAGAATATACTGTTACAGCAAAAAGCAAAGGATATAAAACTATAACAATAACAGTGAAATTACCTGAAGAAAAAGATGGAGAAACACCATCGGTTAACAAACTTTTATTATTGAATAAAAAATAAATTAATGATAATATAGATAAGAATGCATAGAATTATTTCTGTGCATTTTTTTTAAATATAATAAAGAAATGATTAAGTCTAGAATAAAATCATCAATAGAACTGAAAGAAAAAATTCTTAATAATGAATTGTTGATTAACAACATACAACAAGCAGCTGATTTAATGCTAACTTGTTACAACAAAGATAAAAAAGTTTGGCTATGTGGAAATGGCGGCAGTGCTGCCGATGCACAACATATTGCAGCAGAGCTTTCCGGACGCTATTATATTGACAGAGATCCATTATTTGCCGAAGCACTACACGTTAACACATCATATATTACTGCTGTTGCAAACGACTATTCTTATAACGAGGTGTATGCCAGATACATTAAGGCTGCAGCAAAAAATGGCGATATATTAATTGCAATATCAACTTCGGGGAACTCAAAAAATATTATTAACGCAATTAATGAAGCAAAAACAAATGGCGTTAAAATTATTTCTTTAACAGGCGAAACAGGTGGAGCTATGAAAAACATTTCTGATGTTTTAATTAATGTGCCTTCAAAAGATACCCCTAGAATACAGGAATCGCATATTTTAATAGGTCATATTCTTTGCGAAATTATTGAAAATGATATGTTTGGACAGAAATAATGTTTGCAACATTAATAAATTGGTTAGAAAAACATCAACAAACTTGCCCTTTTAAAGAATATTTTAAAATAGATTGCTTAGGTTGTGGAGCACAAAGAGCATTTATTTTTTTACTAAAAGGACAGTTTATAGAAAGTATAATAAATTATCCTGCTCTTATTCCAATTCTTTTTCTTATAATTCTATATTTTATTCAAATTATATCAAAATCTATAATTGTGTACAAAATATTGAAATTTTGGCTTATTTTTACAACTTCAATACTAGTAATTGGTTATTTTAATTAACAAGCTCGCCGCAAGCGTCGGGGAATTAAATATCCCAATTGGGATTAAACTGTAAAT
>CAZRWZ010000284.1:0-2992 GCA_964603745.1 uncultured Bacteroidaceae bacterium
GCTGTGCTAAGAGTTCTGCCTTTTTGTGCAAAGGATATAAAACCAATGCTAAACAAAATTAAAAATAGACTTAGTTTTTTCATGTTATATGGTTTTGTAGTTTTACAAAACAAATATACATAAAAAAAACATTGTAACAAATTTATTTACAGATTTTTATTATGCAATAATATAGATATAATAATACCTAAAATACGTAAGTTGATAAAATATATGTTTACTCTTTAGAGCTAAAAGTACAATTTGATTACTAAATAGCTTTTTTGTACCTTTGTAAGTTATAATATCTAATATTAATTATTGCGATGGGGATTTTTGGAATATTTTCGAAAGAAAAAAAGGAGAGTTTAGACGAGGGTTTATCTAAAACTAAAGAGAGTGTTTTTAAAAAAATATCTCGTGCAGTTGCAGGGAAATCTAAGGTTGACGATGAGGTTTTAGATAATTTAGAAGAAGTTTTAATTACCTCTGATGTTGGTGTTGATACAACAATTAAAATTATTGAAAGAATAGAAAAACGTGTTGCTTCTGATAAATATTTTGGTGTAACTGAATTAAATACAATTTTAAAAGAAGAAATTGCAGCACTTTTGCAAGAAAATAATTCTGGCGAAGTAGATGTAGATTTTTCGGCAGGAGAAAACCCTTACGTTATTATGGTTGTTGGCGTTAATGGTGTTGGAAAAACTACAACAATAGGTAAGCTAGCCTATCAATTTAAAAATATGGGTAAAAAAGTTTATCTTGGTGCAGCCGACACTTTTAGAGCCGCAGCAGTAGAACAACTTGATATTTGGAGCAAACGTGTTGATGTGCCAATTGTAAAACAACAAATGGGCTCTGATCCTGCCTCTGTTGCTTACGACACACTTGCTTCGGCAAAAGCAAACAATGCCGATATTGTTATTATTGATACTGCCGGAAGACTGCATAATAAGATAAATTTAATGAATGAACTTTCTAAGATAAAATCTGTTATGCAAAAAATAATTCCTGATGCACCTCACGAGGTTCTTTTAGTTCTTGATGGTTCTACCGGACAAAATGCTTTTGAACAGGCAAAACAATTTACAAAAGCTACAGAGGTTTCGGCACTTGCTCTTACAAAACTTGATGGAACAGCTAAAGGTGGTGTGGTTATTGGTATTTCAGACCAGTTTAAAATCCCTGTGAAATATATTGGTATTGGCGAACAAATGGAAGATTTACAAATTTTTAATCGTAAAGAGTTTGTCGATTCTTTGTTTAGTTAGTGTCTGTCTATAAAGTCCGATTTCTGCGTTATGCTTGTTTGAAAAATGGTCATTTACATATGTAAACTCACATTTTTCAACCTAAGCAAGCTCCCGAAATAAATTGGGACAGGCTTTGAACTCGAACTTTCTACATCAGACACTTGAGTTTATAGACAAGAGATTGAAATATAAAGTAGAGTGTATAAATTAACAAACTTGCTGCAAGCGTCAGTAAATTAAATATCTCAATTGGGATTAAATACAATGCTGTAATTCTGTACGAAGTGAAGAGACTTTAATAATTTTAAACGGATTCTTTGTTGTAGTCAAAATGACAAAAAAAACATAGAGAATATGCAAAAAAAATCAGTAAATATAATAAGCTTAGGTTGTTCAAAAAACCTTGTAGATTCCGAAATTTTGCTAAACCAATTTAAAGCAAATGATTTTGAAATTTATCACGAAACAAATAAAAAAACCGATGTAGTTGTAATCAACACTTGCGGTTTTATTGATGATGCAAAAGAAGAATCTATTGAAACAATTTTTAACTATGTTGAGGCAAAAAAGCAAGGTTTAATAAAAAAGCTATTTGTAGTAGGTTGTTTATCTGAAAGATACAAAGATGAGTTAAAAAAAGACATTCCCGAAGTTGATGATTATTTTGGAGTAAATAATTTTAAAGAAATTGTTGAAGGTTTAGAAATTGACTACAAAAAAGAACTTATTGGCGAAAGAATAATTACTACTCCAAAACATTTTGCATACTTAAAAATATCTGAAGGTTGCGACAGAACTTGTTCTTTTTGTGCAATACCGCTAATTCGTGGCAAGCATATATCTAAACCAATGGAAGCAATTTTGGCAGAAGCACGATATTTAGTTTCTAAAGGAGTAAAAGAATTAATTGTTATCGCACAAGATTTATCTTATTACGGACTAGATATTTACAAAGAACAAAAACTACCCGAATTAGTAGAAAAACTTTCAGAAATTGAAGGCTTAGAATGGATACGTTTACATTATTTTTATCCTGCAAACTTTCCTTATAAAATTCTTGATATAATGCAAAAGAAACCAAATGTGTGTAATTATATCGATATTGCTTTGCAACACATAAGCGATAATGTTCTTAGCAAAATGCGTAGAAATATAAGCAAACAAGAAACCTATAATTTGCTTAATATAATAAGAGAAAAAATTCCCGAAATAAATCTAAGAACAACTCTGCTTGTTGGTCACCCTGGCGAAACAGAACAAGATTTTGAAGACTTAAAAGAATTTGTTACAAATGTTCGTTTTGAACGAATGGGAGTTTTTACATATTCCAACGAAGATAATACCTTTGCAAAAGATAATTACAAAGACAATGTTTCGGCAGAAACAAAACAAACAAGAGCCGACGAGATTATGGCTTTGCAACAAGATATTTCTTACGAGATTAACAGCTCCAAAATAGGAAAAACTTTTAAGGTTTTAATAGACAAAAAAGAAGATAATAAATTTATTGGCAGAACCGAATTTGATTCTTACGAAGTTGATAACGAAGTTGTTATTTATTCCGACAAACTTGAGCTAGGTAAGTTTTATAATATAAAAATTACCGATGCCAGCGAATTTGATTTAATTGGAGTACTTGATTAATGGAAATTTAAACCGCAGAATACTAAGGTATTTGAGGATTTGGATTTTGAGCAACAAGGCAGAAATCGGGCAAGCATAAAACTATGATTTTAACATTTGTAAATGCAAATTTA
>CAZRWZ010000285.1:0-2980 GCA_964603745.1 uncultured Bacteroidaceae bacterium
TAAAACTCGGACTTTATAAAGAGATGTTGTTTTTGTAAAATACAAAAGCGGACTTGGAGGGATTTGTTTAACTACTATATTACAATTATATATAAAACTGAACAGCATATGAACAACATCTTATAAAAAACATTTTTTTAATAACAATACATAATCTAATTAACATTTTGATATTTTTATTATTTTTATGTTATCTTATTTTTTAAAACTAATCTTTAATTTTATTTTAATATATTTCTATTAATGATAATAATATCAATACCTATAGAAGGCTACAGTCTCCTTTTTCTATTAAGCCTGTATTTATAATAAATAAAAAACATGTTAAAAAACTTGACAAATCACCTTTAATTCATTATATTATAAAGAACGTATAAAGACATAGGTGAAAAACCTGTGTCTTTATTTTTTGTTTAATTTTAACTAAATTTTATTTATGAGAGTAAAGGAAGTAATTAACATATTAAAAAGAAATGAGAAAGATTATTTAAAAACAAAAACATTTTCAAAATTACCCGGTATTTATGCGTTCTTTTTTATTGGTGATAATTTTCCAATATTGGGAAATGAAGTAAAAAAACATCAAATTATTTACATTGGAAAAACTGAATCAAGCCAAGAAAAAAGAGATGCTAATACCCATTTTGCGACTGGGAAAACAGGATGTTCTACTGTTAGAAAATCTATTGGGGCAATTTTACAAAAAGAAAATAATTTAAACCCAATACCACGAAACGCAACCGATTTTACTAATGGAAAGAAAAGTCATTTTAAATTTGATGATAAAAGTGAAACAATTATAACAGATTGGATGGAAAAAAAATTAGCTTTATCATTTTATGAATACCCTAAAAGTAAATCTGAAATAGAAAATTTAGAAACTGAAATTATTAACAAGCTTGTTCCTATATTAAATATTTCAAAAAATTCTGCTAATTATTTCAAAAATGATTTACAAATTTTAAGAACGCAATGTGCAAATATTGCACATAAGCAACCAATAAAAATAGAAACAAAGTTTAAACAAAAAACAAAACCTAATTCTAATACAAATTTTAATACAAATATGAAATCAAAAGGAAAATATACAGATATTTGGAATTCTAAATTGTCACAAATTATTAATGAACTTAAAGAAAACAGCATAAGTTCTATACAGCTCAATACTGAAAGCTTTTCAAATGTTGGTAATAGAAAAAGTTATTCTTTTAATTTGGAATTTAATAACGGAATTGTAAGTAATAATATTGAAGGTTCTGCTGTTGCTCGTGATTTAGCGAGTGTTCTTGCAAATTCAAAACAAGCAATGAGTATCTTAAAAAGTGGACATCATAAAATTAGAATGGATAAACAATTTTGTTTGTTGGTTGAATAACAAAAAAATGTAATTTATTATTATTTTGTGGTTAAACACTATAAAAAATGTTCATATCAACTATGAGTTAAACTATTTAATTTTAGGCCTTAGCAATTCTATTGATGTTTTAAAACCAAATTTCTATAGAAATATTATAAAAAATAAATTAATAAAAGCTATTGAAAATTATTAAATAATAAAAACAATTATATTTAATATTAGAATACAAGATAAAATGAAGATTCTATTAAAAAAATACTTAGATGATAAATGTATCGTAAAATAATAAAAAAGAAGCTCTATACAAAGTAAAACCTTACATTTTTTTAATGATGTAGTTTTTTAGTTTTCTTTTAAAAGTCGCTATACATCTACCTAAATTGTTTCTAAAATCTTTATATTTCGCTTTAGTTTCGCTTTAATATTTGTTAAAACCACAATAAAAAATATTAATATGCGTTAATAATTATACAAGTGTTAGTATATTTTAATAAAATATTTTTATATTTGTTGAATAATAAAAAACCATAAAAAAACTAATGGAAATAACAAGAAATAATATTTTAGAAACACAAACCAAACAAGATAAATGGTTTGATGATATTATTTTAGGATTACGAACTGATGAGCTACTAAAAAACACAGGACTTCTTGATAAAGAAAAAGAAAAAATGTATAATGCTTTAATAAAAAATGACTATTTGCAAATAGCTAAATATGCACAAAACCAATTACATAAAGATTTAACAAAATTAATAATATATAGTTTTTTAATCGAAACCTTAAAAAGAGAAGCTAATACAAAAAAGATAGCTTTTGATTATTCATCTAAAGGAGTTCTTGTTTGGGCAGTTATAAATGATGATGATGAGAAAACCGAAGATGCACTAATATTATCAGAAGCAAAAATAAACTACGAATTAGCAGATAAGTTTGATTACCATATTTCAACAACCATTGTTGAAGATAGTGATAATATTAGTATTCCTAACCAATACAAAATAATAGAATAATGCCAAATTTTCTAGAACATCTTAGAAAAAGCAATGAAAATTTAGTGTTTTTAGAAAAAATTTCAAATTTTGATAATTATTGGGATTGGAAAGTGACCGTTTCGTTTTATGTAGCATTACATTTAATAAACGCACATATTGCAAAAAAAATAGATGCACATTACAGAAGTCATAATAAAGTTGAAAATGCGATAAATCCTTTTAATGAAATATCGCCAACTAAATTAAACGATGATATTTATAAGTCTTATATTAAACTTCAAAATTTATCTCGTAGAGCAAGATACCTAGTACACGATAAACCTGATGAAAAATCTGATAATGTATTTTTTACTTATGATAAACATTTTAAAAAATCAATAATACATTTAGATAATATTATCTCTTTCTTTGAAAATGAATATAATTATCACCTAAATACAATACAATTACCTAAATATATTGAGGTAAACGAAGTAAATCATATTAAATTTCATTAGTTTTACTAATCAACTTTTTTTATCATTTTACCTTTTCGTGAATTATGGATATATTCCATACTCATTTTAAAAACCAGACTTTATAAAGAGATGTTGTTTTTGTAAAATACAAAAGCGGACTTCTTATTTTT
>CAZRWZ010000286.1:0-2967 GCA_964603745.1 uncultured Bacteroidaceae bacterium
AAATTATATTTGTATGAGAACAATTTACTTTTTGCTAATTTTATTAGCAACAACTTATGTTAGTGCAACAAATTATTATGTATCATCATTATATGGTGACGATAGTAATAACGGCTTAACAATCAACAATCCTTTTGCAACCATTCAATATGCTTGCGAACAAATTAGTGCAGGCGATACGGTTTTTGTAGCCGATGGTACTTATGCAGGCTTCGATTTTAGAGATAATAACGGAACAGCAAATGCTCCTATTGTTTTTAAAGCTATGACAAACACTGTTGTTTTAAACCAAAATGGTCCACAACGCGACGACATAATCAACATAGAAGAATGCAATTATGTTGTAATTGACGGATTTACAACAAACGATGCCACAGGTGGCGGAAACGGTATAAGAATAGTTTTATCAAACCATTGTGTTGTACGAAATTGCATGTGTAATAATAATGCCGAACGTGGAATTTTTACTGGCTTTACTGATGATATTCTTATTGAACACAATAAATGCTCAAACTCGGTTGACGAACATGGTATTTATGTTTCAAACAGTTCTGACCGCCCAATTATAAGATATAACGAATGTTACGGAAACAACGGTTGCGGTATTCATATGAACGGCGATTTATCAACCGGAGGAGACGGAACAATTAGCGATGCTCAAGTTTACGGAAATATTGTTTACGATAACAATGGCGGTGGCGGAATAAATATGGACGGAGTAGAAAATCCGCTTGTTTACAATAACCTTATATATAATAATCACAGTTGTCAAGGTATTGTACTTTTTGGCGAAGACGGAGCAATAGTTTCGCACGGAGCAAAAATCTATAATAACACAATTATTGTTCCTTCCGATGGAAGATGGGGAATACTTGTAAAAGACGGTGCTAATATAAATACCGAAATTTATAATAATATAATTATTAATAATCATTCGTTTAGAGGTTGTGTTTCTATTGAAGATGACACCGATTTTTCTTGCGATTATAATATTATAAATAACAGAATGAGTAATGATGATGGCGATAATGTTATGAGTTTATCCGATTGGCAAGATCTTGGTTTTGGAACTCATTCGCTTGTTGCCAATGAAATGTCTGATATTTTTATTGATGTTGATAATGATGATTTTCATTTAAAAGATAATTCGCAAGCAATAAATGTAGGAACAAACAACGTAAATACAGTTGTTACTGATGATATTGAACAAAAAAACAGACCTATTGGAACGGGGTATGACATTGGTGCTTACGAATATGGAACAGCAACCAACCTAATAAATATTAATAAAAACACTTTTAATCTTTATCCAAATCCTGCAACAAACAATTTGCAATTAGTAATTAATAATGAACAATTAATAAATAAAAATATTGTTATTTATAATATTGCAGGGCAAATTGTTAGACAATTTAAAATTCAGAATTCAGAATTCAGAATTCAAATTGATAATCTACAAACAGGTGTATATTTCTTGAGAATAGGAACAATAAGTAAAAAATTAATAATTAAATAACTTTTAAAATGGTAAAAATTATATTTGCAATATTATTTATAAGTACAATAATTATAAATGCACAAGAATATACACTTGAAGCAGAAGACGGAGTTTTAACAGGTGTTGAAATTGCCACTGCAACATCGGGTTATTCAGGAACAGGATATGTAACAGGCTGGGAAGACAATGGAACAGACCAAGTTACCGTAACTTTTAATGCTCCTGCCGAAGATACCTATCAAATAAAAATCGGATTTGCAACACCTTACGGGGCAAAATCTCAAGAATTAATTATTAACGGCTCATCAGTAGGTATAATAAGTTTTCCTCAGTCAGATGATTTTACATCTATTTTAGGAACAACAATGCTTTTGCCTGCCGGAGATAACACTATAACTATACGTACCAGTTGGGGTTGGTTTTTATTAGATAAATTTGAAATATCAACACAAGATGCACACGATTATACATTAATTGCTCCCAACCTTATAGACCCTAATGCAAATCAAAAAACAGTTGATGTATATAACTTTTTGAAATCAAATTACGGAAACTATACTATTTCGGGTCAAACAATTGAATCTTGCGAGGGAATAATTAGTGCCACAGGAAAATCGTTTGTTATTAAAGGTTTTGATTTTGGTTCATACTCTCCCAAATTTGCTTGGGCATGGGATAATGGAAATCCTGCGTTTGCTCCAGTTGATTATGGGCAAGTAGACTCAATAATAAACTGGTATAACCGTACAGATGCTTGCGGTATTCCCACAGTGCATTGGCATTGGTATTCTCCTTCAGGAGGAACAATAAGAACAAATACTTTTAAAACATCAAATACTACTTTTGATCTTAGTCAAGCAATTATTCCCGGAACTACCGAATTTAACGAGGTAATACGAGATATAGACTCAATCTCAAGTAAACTAAAAATACTACAAAATGCGGGTATTCCAATATTATGGCGACCATTACACGAAGCCGGTGGCGGTTGGTTTTGGTGGAGCGACGAGGGAAGAAATGGAGTAAACGCATTGTGGGATATAATGTATGATAGAATGACAAATTATCATCATTTACATAATTTAATTTGGGTATGGTCAACACCAGAAGCATCTTATTATCTTGGTGATGGAAAAATAGATATTTATGGAATGGATTCTTATCCTGGAGCTAATAATTATACAACTCAGAAAAGTTATTTCGACCAAATGTACGAAACCTGTAGCGGTAAAAAAATTATTGCAATGACAGAAAACGGACCTATACCTGATATTGATAATTGCTTTTCGGGAGATGCAAAATGGGCATATTTTTTAACTTGGGATAATTTTTATGACACCCAAAATTCATCGCAACATGTATTAGATACTTATAATCATGATAAAGTAATTACCCTTGCCGAAGCCTGTCAGATGGTTGTTGTTGAAAATAATGAGATAGAAGAATTTAATATTTATCCAAATCCGGCA
>CAZRWZ010000287.1:0-2940 GCA_964603745.1 uncultured Bacteroidaceae bacterium
CCCCATCGGCATATTCTAAAATACTGTCAATATTATCTACTCCTTCTTGATTTTCGATTTTTGCAATAACTTTTATATTACTTCCACGGGCATCTAACAAAGATTTTACTGCTATAATATCTTCTTTTTTACGAACAAACGAATGGGCTATAAAATCTAAATTGTTTTCTACCGAAAAGTTAATATATTCTATATCTTTAGATTTTAATGCAGGTAAATTTATGCTTACACCAGGAACATTTATACTCTTTTTGTTGCTTATTGCTCCATCGTTTTTAACAAGGCATTTTATTACAGAATTTTTTATTTCTGTTACCTCTAACTCAGTATCGCCATCATCAATTAAAATGCTGTTACCCACCGATATATCTTCGTTAAATTTAGAGTAACTTACATTAAAATGAAAATTCTCTTTTTTATCAGATATATAAACAATATCGCCAGTTTCAACCTGCATTTCTTGTTCAATATCAATAGTTCTTATTTCTGGACCTTTTGTATCTACCAAAATTGCAATTTTTTCTGATACTTTTCTTACATTCTCAATTACTTTTAAACTACCATCAAAGGTTTGATGTGCAGTGTTTAATCTAATAACATTAACGCCGTTATCGTAAAGTTCTTGTATAAATTCTTTACTGCAATTTTTATCAGAAACTGTTGCAATTATTTTTGTCCGTTTTTTCATAAGATATTATTTTGTGTAAATATACTTAATTCATTTTTATTTCTGGAAAAATTACACCGATTTATACCTATTTGCAATCAAAATTGCTGATATATAAACAATAATTTGTGTCAAAATAAATATTCGCAATAAAAAAACATGACATAATGCAACAGAATTAAAAATAATTCATAAATTAGCAATAAAAAATAATTGATATAATGTTAAATCAGAAATTACAACAAAAATTATTACAAAAATTATCGCCTCAACAAATTCAGTTGATAAAACTGTTGGAGTTACCTACAATGCAGTTAGACCAACGCATTAAAAAGGAAATTGAAGAAAATCCTGCCTTAGAAGTAGATAAAGAAATAGAAGACAAAGAGCAAATCGACGAAGTTGAAACTAATGATGATGAGTTTACATTAGAAGATTATTTGAATGATGAGGATACCCCTACATATAAATTAATGTCGAAGAATTATTCTGCTAATGACAAAAAAATTGATATGCCACATGCGGCAGGTATTGATTTTAAAGAACATCTGAAATCGCAATTGAGCCTACAACCTATCAAAGAAGAAGACAAAGATTTGTTAGAATATCTTATTGGAAGTTTAGACGACGATGGGTTTTTACGTCGTCCGATAGAAAATATTGTAGATGATTTAGCTTTTAACTTAAATATAACAACTACCGACGAAAAAATAGAGGAACTACTGAAAACAGTACAGGTTTTAGACCCTCCGGGCGTTGGTGCAAGGAATTTGCAAGAATGTTTACTACTTCAGCTAGACAGAAAAGAGAATGAAACTGAGGCTATGTCTAATGCACAAATTATTTTGTCGGAATATTTTGATGCTTTTACAAAAAAACATTACGACAAAATAATAAAACGCTTAGAGATAACAGAAGATCAGCTTAAAGAGGCTAATAATGAGATTATTAAATTAAACCCTAAACCTGGTAGTTCTTATAGTAATCCTGCATTTAAAGGGGTTCAACAAATTACTCCGGATTTTAATTTAGAAACCACTGACGGAGAACTAAATTTAACTCTAAATTACGGAAATACTCCCGAATTGCATGTTAGTCGAACATATTCCGATATGCTGATAGATTACTCTAAAAACAAAAAGAATAAATCTAAGGAGCAAAAAAATGCAATTAGTTTTATTAAACAAAAATTAGATTCAGCAAAATGGTTTATTGATGCTGTAAAACAACGTCAGCATACTTTGCTTTCTACAATGAATACTATTATTCAATTTCAAAAAGAGTTTTTTTTAACTGGAGATGAAACCAAACTTAAACCAATGATTCTAAAAGATATTGCTGATATTACAAATTTAGATATATCAACAATTTCTAGAGTTGCAAACAGCAAATATATTCAAACAGATTTTGGTATTTATTCTTTAAAATATTTCTTTTCCGAAGCAATGCAAACCACATCTGGAGAAGAAGTTTCGTCAAGAGAAATTAAGTCAATAATTCAACAATTGGTTGACGAAGAAAGTAAGAAAAAACCTTTAACCGATGATGCTTTAACCAAAGCATTAAACGACAAAGGATATAAAATTGCCCGCAGAACCGTTGCAAAATATAGAGAGCAGTTAAATATCCCTGTTGGAAGATTAAGAAAAGAATTATAGGCATATATGAAGATACTATCTAAAATAATTTCGTATGTTTTTCATCCATTATTAGCCCCAACAATTGGAATTTTTATTATATTAAATTTTATATCATATTTATCGGCTATTCCGCCTAATGCAAAAATGTGGCTTTATATATTAGTTTTTGTTACTACATTTCTATTTCCTGCAATTTCTCTTTTGTTCTTACTTTGGCAAAAACTAATCACAAATGTAGAAATTGAGGATAATAAAGAACGATTATTACCTATAATTATAAGTTTGGGATTTTATTATATGGGATATTATATACTTGGAATTAATAATGTTTCGGGGCTTTTGCGTGCTTTTTATTTAAGTGCAATAATAAGTATAAGTATATCTTTTTTTATAAATATATTTTGGAAAATAAGTGCCCATATGATTGGTATAGGAGGGCTTGCAGGTCTTATTCTTGCAATTTCATTTATCCAGAGTTTAAATCTTTTACTTGTATTTATTTTTACAATTTTACTTGCAGGGATTATTGGCTCTGCAAGAATAAAACTTAAAGCACATAATTCTCTTCAGATAATTGCAGGGTTTTACTTAGGCATGATAACAGTTATAGCTACTTTATTTCTCTATTAAGAG
>CAZRWZ010000288.1:0-2929 GCA_964603745.1 uncultured Bacteroidaceae bacterium
CACATATGTTTTAAAAAGTTTGCACTTACAATAGTGTGTTTTAGTTTAAGTAACTTTGTAGTAATCTGTTATGCGTTTCTCAGCAGACCCTAGTTAAAAAAGATGTAAATACCTTTCAACATATAACAGCATCACTATATCAGGTTTGTTTTGTTCAACTATACTCATATCAACTTGAGCCTTATCACCTTCGAACTTAGTCCACACATATATTACTTTATGAAAATGTAATGAAAAAAATGGAATTAATGCTTCTGTGTAAGAATCTCTAAATATTAATACAGTTGATTTATTATCACAATTTTTATTTATTGTAACAATAGTACGATGTAAAGATTTATCATTGTTAATGTTTATTTCTTCATAATCTTTGCTTTTTTGTTTTAAAACAAAATGTGGTACTTCATCATAATAAGATTTAATAGTGTCTATACCAATCATATTTACTAAATCACCGTTTCTACTTTGCGAATAATTAATATAAAAATCACTTGTATCGTACGGTGTTATGTTAAGTGTGTTAAATGTTTTGTTACAAAATGCTTTATAAGCAATATAAGCACCGTAAGAATTCCAATGTGTATCAAATTTACAATATAATTGGTTTTCTTTTTTTGCAGCAATAAGTTCTTTTCTAACATCTATAAAAGGAAAGTTTTTAGATTTAAAATAAGAAACTAATTGGTCTGCTAATGATGTATCTTTTATAATTTGCATTTTCATATAAAAAGGTAACAAGTTGTTGTAAACAGTATGTTTGTTCGGAAAAAAACCAATAATGTATTTAATGTTTTTTGATGCTAATGTGTTTTTGATACTATTGTGTTTTTGATACACCATTTCTAAATCTTGTTTGCTAATAATGTTTTGATGAGAATAACTTGTGTATGCATCTCCCGAATTATTAAACATAAATCCGTTTTTCCCAAATAATACAGATTCTGGTTTAGGCGAAATTTTTAAACTATACAGTTTCATTTTACTGTTCAAATTAACTAATAATGAGCGTAAACCAAAATTATCGTTATAATATTTTTCAAACTTTTGCGGATAATCTTTTGTTAGTTTAAACTCTGGTTTTGAAAAAAGTTTTCTTTTTTCGGTAACATTTGTATTTACATCTAAATTAAATTGTTTTACAAAAACAGGAGTGATAAGAATTAAAATAAATATTATAATATAAATATTGTGATTTAAAGATTTTAACTGAAACCCTTTATAATATGAGGCAAAAAATATAGAAACTGATAAAATAAAAGATAATAGTATAATAATATTATTGCTTAATACGGCTTGTTCTTTATTAAGGGTTTCAATAGTTTTTTCTACATCAAAATTTGATGTAAAAAATGGATCATATACATTATCAATTGTTAATGTGTGAATTTTTTCTTTATTACATTTAACATAAATATTTGGAGTAAAATCATCATAAATATTATATTTAAAAGTTTTATTTAAAGCCTTTAGTTTAATGTCTTTTATTATTATTTCTTTTTGTTTGTTTTTGTAACTAACATCAAATCTTATTTTTGTAATTTTTTTGCCTGTGGCGATATTAAATCTAATTTTTTGATATTTATTACTTCCTGTAACATCAACATCTATTTGTTTTTCTGCTGTAAAATACATCATATCATCTTCTAAATAAAACAATTGAAGAATATCGTCAACAGGTACTATGGCATCTATTTCAAATATTATTTTAGATGGTTTCACCATATATTGATGTAGTAAGATAAAACTTATTAAAAATGTAAATAACGCAATTATTAAAGGAGTTATATATCTTTTCATATTTTAAAATCTAAAATAAATAAATGGATTATATGTTGCTTGTGCCAATTCCATTATTGATAAAACAAAAATAATAACATAAAAACTATATTCTATTGTCTTAATATAGATTTCTTTTTTTATTATAAACACAATATTTTTTATAATAAATTTACGTAAAGGCATAGCAAATGCAATACCTGTAATTAAAATTATATAAGTGTAAGTGTTTAAAAATAAGTATGGATAATTATTAGTTCCTGATGAAAAGGAGAACATTTTTGCAATAAAATTTATACTGTATTCTAAAGTTTCGGCTCTAAAAAACACCCAAGCTACTAGCACAACTAATAATGTGTATATTCTTGATAGAATATTTAATTTTGAAGGTAATTTTATTATGTTTAATCGTTCTATTATTAGAAACACACCGTGAAACAGACCCCAAATTACAAAACTCCAGCTGGCACCATGCCAAAGTCCTGTTAAAAAGAAAACTATTAAAAGATTAACATAAGTTCTATACTTACCTTTTCTATTTCCACCAAGAGGAACATATAAATAATCTTTAAACCAAGATGATAATGAAACATGCCATCTTCTCCAAAATTCACGAATAGAACTAGAAATATACGGATGTTCAAAATTTTCTTTAAAGTTAAAACCGAACATTTTACCTAATCCTATTGCCATATCAGAATAACCCGAAAAATCATAATAAATTTGTAAACTATAACAAATAATACCTATCCACGATAATGATGTTGATAATTCACTTGGCAATATCTCAAATACTTTGTTGGCTATTAATCCTAAATTATTAGCTATTATAACTTTTTTTGCAAAACCAATTATAAAACGACTAATCCCTTCTTTGAAAAGAGAACTTGTTATTGTTCTACTTTTTATTTCTTTTGAAATATCAGCATACCTAACTATAGGACCTGCAATAAGTTGCGGAAATAAAGATATATACATTCCTAAATTTATTAAGCTCTTTTGCCCCTCAACTGTTTTTCTATACACATCTATTAAGTACGAAATGCTTTGAAATGTAAAAAATGAAATCCCAATAGGAAGCACTACAGAAGAAACATCAATATTAATATTTAAACCTATTTGAGATAATGTATCAATAAAAAAATTGATGTAT
>CAZRWZ010000289.1:0-2913 GCA_964603745.1 uncultured Bacteroidaceae bacterium
TGTCTAAAGTCTAATATCTAAGGTCTTGTTTCTATGCATAACGAATTTTATTTGTAGTTCAAACCTATGGACTTGTAGTAGTTCATAGTGGTTTGTTTTTAGATAATTATCTTTATTATGTTCCTTAAATTTATAAACGGAGATTTTATATATCTAACTAAGTGGCTCATTTTTATAATACAAAATTAACAAAATGTCTGACATCATTATCATTAAATTATTTTCTCACAAAATATGCGGTTTGTTATTTTTTAAAAATAAAGGGGAGTTCTAAAAAATATTTATAATTTTGACACTGATTAATAATATGAATTTTAATAAACATTACATTTAATAATTAACAAATGTTGGCGAATTAAATTATTTAAAGAAAATATATGACAAATAATGATACATTACGCCGTTTGCGATACACCTTTGATATCAACGACGATAATATGATAAAAATATTTCTGTTAGCAGACTATAATGCAACAAGAGAGCAAGTAAGTGCTTGGCTTAAAAAAGATGAAGACGATAATTTTAAAGAAATTTACGACAATGAATTAGCAATTTTTTTAAATGGATTTATCAGCTATAAGCGTGGAAAAAAGGAAGGACCAAGTCCTGTACCAGAAAAGCATTTAACTAATAATATTGTTTTGCGGAAATTAAAAATAGCTCTTAATATGCGTGATGACGAAATGTTGAAAATTTTTGATTTAGCAGATTTAAAAATTAGCAAAGGAGAATTAAGTGCATTGTTTCGTAAGCCATCAGACAGCAGGTATCGTAAATGTAAAGACCAATTTTTGCGAAATTTTTTATATGGATTGCAGCATAAATATCGCAAATAGACTATCTTTAAAAACTTTTAAAAAAAAATTATGATATCGGAAAAAGAAATTGAAAAAACAATTGAAAGAATAAATAAAATAGCTGAAGATAAATTTGTTGAGGATTATCAAGCAATTATACAAAAGCAAGAGGAATTGTTTAAATTTGTTGTGCAAAGTAGCGAGCAATTTAATATGGAAGATGATGCAAAAAACGCACTAATAGAACTGATGTATAATAATTTAAGCATATATAAAGATAAGTATGCTGATAAATACCCGATAGTAGAACAACAAACAATTATAGAGCTTATAAGTCAAAGAAATGCAGATGAAAAACGCCATGCAGAAATTTTAGGTGTTGATATTGATGATGAAAATGCAGGAGTTGGCATAGAAGAAAAATATCAAAGCATTAACAAGGCAATTAAAAATAACGAAGTTGATAAGTTAGAAGGGCAATTGAAACAATTACACGATTTTATTGTGGAACAAAACGATAAGATAATACAAAAATATTTGTTTGAATACAACACTTACTTTATTAGACAAGATGAACTTATTAATGATAAAGACAAACCTACTGCCAATATGATTATTGAAACTGTTGTAAATGCAATAGAGAAACAAATGGAACAAAACTAAATTTGATAAATTATGTTAATATCAGAAAAAAATATTGAAAAAGCATTAGATTATTTCGATAGTTTAGACGATACTAAGTTTGAAAAACTAGTTGATAATATACTTGACGAACAAGCATATTTAAGCACTTTTTTTCAACAAAATTTAGACCATTTCTTTACCGAAAATGAGGGAGTAAAAGATTTTGCATACAATCTTTATTTTACTGTTCTGTATGTTTATAAATCTAAAAGCAAGAATTATATTGTTATTAACGACACTATCTTAAACAAAACTATAGAAAAAGGAAACACCGAGCATAATCAAGAAGAACTTGGAGATTTTATTTACACACAACTTGTTGAAAGTAGTTTTGCTAAAGACGATTTTATGAAAGTACTAGGACTTTTAAATGTGGTAATTCTTTGTATGGAAAGTTAAATAATGAGCTTATGAACGTATTTTTATTATTTTTTTTATAAATTTGTATAGTTTTATAGATAATAAATGATAGCTGAAAAGAACATAGAACTTATAAATTTTAATGATATTTTAACTCATAATTCACTAGAAAAACTTTTAGAAAGAGTTAAGGATATATGTTCCGACCAATGTGATGATAGGTCAAAAAGACGACGAGTATACAGTGTTGCAGTAGAACTGTTAGACAATTCCTATATGCATACCGAAATATACAAATTTAGTGATTTAGCTATAGACTTCAAATTATTTTCATACAAAGACAAATATCTAATAACAGTTACCAATATTATTGCAAATATAAATATTGAAAAGCTGAAAGAAAGATTAGACTTGTTAAAAAACAAAAGTAAAGCCGATTTAAAAAAGCTATATAAAATGAAAATTATTAATTCTCAGATTTCTGATAAAGGTGGAGCAGGAATTGGTTTAATAGATATTGCAAGAAAATCTGAAAATACTATTAGTTACAATTTTGAGAAAATTAACAGATTAAAATCGTATTTCACTTTAAATATTGAAATAAACTAATTAGAATATGGAAGCATTAAAAATAGAACAAAGCGAAAGAGCACCAGAAGTTATATTCGACATCGAAAAGGGAATTTTTGCAATGAAATATGATAGTCGTCCAGAGAATGTAAGAAAATTCTATTATCCTATTATTGAGGCTTTAAACGAAGGTTTAGAAGAACTTATTAGTTCAGGAAAATCTACTAATTTCAAAGAAAATCCTTTTCTTTTCTCTTTTAAACTTGGTTATTTTAATTCATCATCGGCAAAGTTTATTTTAGATATTATGAATATTGCTCGCCTATTTTTTGAAAAAGGTTTAAATATAATTGTAGAGTGGTATTATCAAGACGATGATGAGGATATGATGGAAGCCGGCGAAGATTTTGCAGACTTCTGCGAGATGGAATTTAAGTTTATTGGAACTGACGAAGATTTTTAAAAAATCTTATTTTTAGGTTTAATAGCAATAAAATCTTTT
>CAZRWZ010000290.1:0-2909 GCA_964603745.1 uncultured Bacteroidaceae bacterium
AAATACCTTTGTATTCTGCGGTTTGAATTTCTCACACGCCCCCGAAATAAATCGGGACAGGTTTTGAACTCGAACTGCATAGTTTAATCTTTTAACTTTATAGGCAGACAACTATTTATTTTCTAGTTGATTAACTTTGTCAGATAATTTTTTTAATTCTTGTTTTAAAAAATCTAACTCTGCTTTTTGAGTTTCGATAGTTTTTTGTTGTTCTTGCACTGCTTTTACTAAAGGCACAACAAAAGTTGCATATCTTAACCCATAATGATCTTTATTATTTTTAGGTGCATCTACTCCACTAAAATCATAACCTAATTCTTTTGCTGCTTTTTCAACATCTTGAGCCAAAAAGCCAGTGTAAGTTATATTAGATTTATCTTTGTTAGCTTTAAGATTACCAACATCAGTTCCATTAAAATCATTAATCTTATTAATATCTAAATTATAAGTTATGGGTTCTAATTTTAATATAAAATCTAGCCCAATAACATTATCTTTTATATTTTTTTTAAACCTTTTATCTGAAACATTTGTCCAATCAGCATACCCCCCAATAGAAGTCACACCCCCATCTCCAATTCTTACAGTATTGTTAGCATTAACTATAGCATAATCTCCAAGTGCCATTGAATTAGTATAATCTCCATTTATTTTTGATTCGTATCCTACTGTAACATTATGATTACCAGTTGTATTTACACCGCCGGATCTTGTACCTATATATGTATTATATTCTCCAGTAGTATTATCATCACCAGCATCTAAGCCATAAAAAGCATTATAATCTCCTGTTGTTATTTCACCACAAGAATTTCCTACAAATGTATTTAACGAACCTGAAGCATTTTTACCTGCTTTAGTACCAATATATGTATTATATTGACCAGCAAAAGCTTCTCTAGCACAGTCTCTTCCAATATAAATATTTTCGTATTGAGTATTATTTTGTCCTGCATTATTTCCAATAAATATATTTGAATAATTTCCATTTCTAAGTCCAGCAGAATCTCCAATCATTATATTGTCTCGGTAATTTCCACTACCTGTTGATGCGTAAGCTGCATGGTAACCTATAAAAATATTTCTTTCTCCAACAGTGCTAGTGTAAGCTGTTTGATAACCATAATAACAATTTTCGTGTCCTGTTTTGCCATTATAACCTGCTTGATAACCTATAATATTATTAGCATAACCTGTGGTATTATGTGCTCCTGCTTGATATCCTATAAAATTATTATTGCTTCCTGTTGTATTATTTACTCCTGCTTGGTATCCTATAAAATTATTATTAAGACCTTCTGTATTACTTTCTCCACTACTTGTTCCTAAAAAAATATTATTTGCACCGTAAGTGTTTGAATAACCTGAGCTAACGCCCATAAATATATTATAATAACCTGTATCATTCGCCAAGCCGGCATCATCACCAATAAAAACATTACCTGTACCTGTTGTTGTTGAGTTACCTGCTTGTGTTCCTATAAATACATTAGATGAACCATTATCTAAATGTTGTCCGGCTTGTTTTCCTATAATAACATTGTTATAACCCGCTGTATCTAAAGAAATTCCGGCATAACTACCTACAACTACATTGTTCCAACCTTTAGAATTTGTACTTCCTGCTTCATTTCCTATAAAAACATTGTCATTACCTTCGGTGGTATAAGATCCTGCTTTATATCCTAAAAATACATTTCTCATACCTGTGTTTAATGTTAATCCCGATTGATATCCAAATGTTGAGTTATATTGTCCTGTTGATATTGCTTCACCTGAATTTTCTCCAATAAAATAATTATCTTCTTCGAGATACATTATACCATTATCACCTCCACTTGTTCCATTAAAACTTCTAACTGAAAATCCTCCTGAATGACCTGTTCCACTAGTATTTTCATTATCAAAATACATACGTACACTGTCTGGTGTTATTCTTAAATATTCGTTTGATATTGATTTGTTTAATCTGTAACCACCAACGGCAAAGCCCCCTTTGTCGGTGTTTATTTTTGCGTCTGTATCATCTACCCAAATACGAACACCACCATCGTAAACTGCAAAAATTGTTTGCCCGTCTTTGTTTTTAACTTCAAAAAGAGCAGAATCAGGGTCAACACTTGCATCGCCTTGCACAACCATTTTACCCGATGGAGAATCTGTTCCAACTCCTACCCAACCATTGTTATAGTATATGTCTGTGCCATTTTGTTGCCAAATATTTGAGTATTGACCTAAAGAAACTGAGCCTCCGTTGGTTAAACTTAATGTGTTACTTGATAAAGATAATGTTTGAAGTTCATTATTTGGATCAGGATCATTATCGTCCACATTCATATTTGATTGGTCTAAACTACTTAAATCAATTATTGTTGTGCCACCTGCATCATTAATTTCTAAGTTTGTTCCATTGAGTGTTGCAGAATTTATTAATTCATTTGCAGCGTCAGCATCGTCATCGTCTTTGTTTTCTACATCTTTTGCATACATTGCATAAGGTACTGATAATAACTGCGATGTTCCCATCAATGAGAATGAATCCCCTCCGTTTTCATCTAATTCTACTTGAATAAAATATGAACCTAAAGACCAGTTTATTGCTTCAAAATCATCATTAGTATTACCTTCTCCTATGTTGATATTAACAAGTCCGAAATCGTTTGTTGTTATAGAATGTGTTTCGGTATAAACTGGCGAACCACTTGCAGAACCTTGCAAAATACTTATTTGAAAACTCACATTGTGATTGTCTAATACATTTCCGGAAAAATCTCTAACTACTGTTTGATATTTAAAACTGTTTGGCGTTTGAGCAAAGCTTACTAAAGTAAAAATAATTGCTAAGGTAATTAATAATGTCTTTTTCATAGCTATAATGTTTTAATTTAAGCATTAAAAGTAATAAAAAA
>CAZRWZ010000291.1:0-2899 GCA_964603745.1 uncultured Bacteroidaceae bacterium
TAAGTGGCTTTATAGTAACTTATTATGCATTTATCAGCAGGCCCTATTTATGTTTTCGTGTTTTTAAATCTTCAAGTATTGCTAATTTCTTTTCTTTAGAATATTTCCACCAATTCTTTTTTTCTTCTACTGTTCGCATACAAACAATACAATATGTTTTCTCAAAAGCTAAAGCACATTTATTTGTGCAAGGCGATAATACTTCGTTATAGTTCATCGTTGTTATGTTTTCAGGATTTTAGCTTCCTCGTTTAGCACGTTCCCAATTAACGGTTTGTTTACCTTTTAAAAAACGGAACAAACCTAACCAAACGGAATAATTCATTATATGAATATAGTATGGCAAGAAAAGAAGTTTAATTTTAAGTTTAGTGTTTTTTAATAGCCAGCCAACAAAAACCAATAAATAAAATAAGGTTTGAAGTAATAAAATACTGTTGTAAATATCAATACTAAAAATGTTATTATTAATTGCAACAATAATAACATTAAGTAAATATAGCAATGGCATTGCAAACGGAACAACTAACCAACGCAATAGCTTATGCGAAAAAAACTGCCAAGCAAAAATCCCATATTTAAAAGGATTAAGCAAAGCTTTTAATCGCAAGACAGACTGAATGCCTCCTGCCGAAATTCTAATTTTGCGTTTAAGTTCTTCTTTCACATCTGCCGAAGCTGTTTCAATTGCATATGCTTTGGGGTCATACTTAATTGTATAGCCCTGTTTTACAATCCGCAATGAAATTATAAAGTCGTCTAAAATAGTATCTGCTTCCACTTCTTGCAAAAGTTCTGTTCTAACGGCAAATAATTCTCCTGCAGCTCCTACAGCCGAAAAAAGTTCTGCGTCCCATTTTTTAAGTTTACTTTCATATTTCCAATAAAAGCCCTCGCCAGAACCGGCGGCGGCATCGGTGTCTTTTTGATAAATTCGTTTTTCTCCTGCAACACAACCAACTTTTGGGTCTTTAAATAAATCTACTATTCGTTTTATTGATTCTTGTCCAAGTATTGTGTTGCCATCAGAAAAAATAACAATTGGAGTTTCTACAAATTTAAATCCACGGTTTATTGCTCCAATTTTACCCCCACGAGCATCTTTGTGCAAAACTGTAACTTCTTTATATTTACGCAATAAATCGGGGGTGCCATCATTAGAGCCATCAGTAACCCAAAGGTGTTTTACTTTATCTTTAGGATAATCTAAGTTTAAATGGTTTTGCATTTTATTGGCAACATAATCTTTTTCGTTATATGCCGCAACAAATAATGTTACTTCTGGATTGTAATCAGTTTTAAACTTTTTTGTTTTCTTAAAAGTTCTTTTTAAATTTACCAAAATGAATAAAGCTATCGGATATCCTACATATGAATAGAAAATCAAAAATAATAGTATCCAAAAACTTAGCTCGCTTAAAAACATTTCGGTATTTTTTACAAATATACATTATATTTTTAAGTTATTTTTTATGATAGAGCTAATAAAATCGAATATGACAACACTAAATGTTGAAGTAATTGTTAATGCTGCAAAAACACTAAAAAACTAAATACTAAACATCTTGCAATGCTCGGTAATTGTTTTGAATGAAAAATTAAAGCAATTCAGAACTTAATTTTTAATACCGGGAAATGAATTTACTATTCTTACATCTAAATCCTCAAAACTATCAACAACTTTTACTCTAATATCTTCAAAATTGTCAACTTTTTGCCATTGTCCGCAAGAGTTTGGAAAAGAGCTTACAAATTGTACATTTATATCTTCAAAAGAATCTACGTATTTTATTCTTATATCTTCAAAGCTATCAACAAATTTAACTTTACCATATAGTTTTATCCCTTTATATTCGCAATTACCGTTTATAAAGGCTTGTATAGCTTCTTGTTTTTCGGTAGGCGATAAATCTCGTAAATGCTGTGGGCTGTATGATACAAAGCCTGTGTTAAGTATAAAACTTAGTAATATAATATATGTTATTAGCTTTTTCATTTCAATGTAAATGTATAAAAAATATACTTAATCCATTTAGTTTTTAGGGAATTTATACGGGTTAAAAATAGTAACAGAATATTTTGGAACTAAGATATTTATTGTATTTTAGTAGCATATTAATAATTTATGGATATAAAAATAAAAAAAAGAATATTTGATGTTGTTTTTATGGTAATTGCAGCTATAATATTAGCATTATTATTGGAATACGGATTTTTAGAAAAATATATTGGATTTTCATTAATACCAATTTTAATTGCCTACCAAGTAGGGCAATATTCTGAAAGGAGATTTAAAGAATGAATACTAAAAGCAGTTCACAACTAATGTTGGTTATGAAGTTGTTAGGCTACATAATAAGAAATGGAAAACAAAATCATTAGAATATTAACTTGCGATAATTTAACGGAAGCACATTTAGTAAAAGGACGATTGGAAAACGAAGGAATTAATTGTTTTTTAACCAATCAAAATTTCACAAATCTTGTTCCGATGTATAATAATATGATGGGTGCAGGTATTCAGATAATGATAGAAGAAAAGAACTATGAAAAAGCTTATGAAATATTACAGGATAAAATAAATCCTAAAACAGAAAATATAATTTGTCCAAATTGTGGTTCAAACAACATTAAATTAGGTTTAGGTAAATACAAAGGATTTAAATTATTAAATATTTTTATTGCTATTTTTTCATTTCTACCTCTTGGAAACCTGAAACCGAAATATTATTGCAAAGATTGTAATAGCGAGATTATTTAAAATTTCGTATATTTGTAGAAAAAGAATAAAAGATGAGTGAAGAAAAAGAAATAAATGTTGAAAAAATTGTTAATCATTGGATTAAAACATCTGATGAAGATTTTGATACTATGAATTTCTTGTTTCAATCAAAGAAAT
>CAZRWZ010000292.1:0-2899 GCA_964603745.1 uncultured Bacteroidaceae bacterium
TTGTTGCAGGATTTGTTAAACCTACTTGTGCGTTCATATTTGCACCGTCCATATAAACTTGTCCGCCGTGCGAGTGAATAATATCGGTCATTTCTGAGATGGCACTTTCAAAAACTCCGTGAGTTGAAGGATATGTTACCATAAAAGCAGCAAGATTTTCGCTGTGTTCTTCGGCTTTTGCTTTTAGGTCGGCAACATCAATATTTCCTCTGTCGTCGCAAGCTACAATAACAACTTTCATACCTGCCATAACTGCACTTGCAGGGTTTGTTCCGTGTGCCGACGATGGAATTAACACAACATTTCGGTGTTCATTTCCTTGCGATTTGTGGTATTCTCTGATAACCATCAAACCTGTATATTCGCCTGCTGCACCAGAGTTTGGCTGAAATGTAATATCATCGAAACCTGTTACAACTTTTAGATATTCGCCTGTTTCGGCAATTAGCTCGTAATAACCTTCGGCTTGATTGCGTGGTACAAATGGGTGAATATTAGTAAATTCTGCCCAACTTAGTGGTAACATCGAACTTGCAGGATTTAGTTTCATTGTGCAAGAACCTAGCGAAATCATAGAGTGTGTTAAAGAAAAATCTTTTCGCTCCAATTTCTTGATATATCGCATCATATCAGTTTCCGAGTGATATATCTTAAATACATCAACATCTAAAAAATTATCGTGGCGTAAATATTTTTGGTCTAAATATGTTTCGTTTGGTATGCTGTAGAACTCTTCGGCTTCTTTGTTGTTTGCCAAAGCAAATATTTTTATCAATTTATTGATGTCTTTTAAAGTAGTAGCTTCGTCAAGCGAGATACCTATTTTTGTATCATCAATATAATTGAGATTAATTTTTTCGGTAATAGCAAGTTTTTCTATATCAGTACTTTTAACACTGTTAGGTAAAGTAATAATTAAAGTGTCAAAATAGTTTTCGTTTTCTTGAGTATATCCTAATTTTATAAGTTCTTCGGTAATAAAACCAGCTGTTTTATGAATGCGAGTAGCAATATCTTTTAGTCCATCGGCACCGTGATAAACGGCATACATACCTGCCATTGTTGCCAGTAGTGCTTGTGCGGTGCAAATATTAGATGTAGCACGTTCTCTTTTGATGTGCTGCTCACGAGTTTGCAAAGCCATACGCAATGCACGGTTTCCGTGTCTATCAATAGAGATACCGATAATTCTACCCGGAATATTACGTTTAAATTTTTCTTTTGCTGCAAAATATGCTGCGTGAGGTCCTCCAAATCCGACAGGAATACCAAAACGCTGTGTAGAACCGAAAACAATATCTGCGTCCCATTCGCTTGGAGCAGTAAGTATTACCAAACTCATAATGTCGGCAGCAACAGCAACAAGTGCTTCTACGTTATGAGCTTTTTCTGTAAATTCTTTATAATCGCAAATTTCACCTTTCGAGTTAGGATACTGAACAATAGCACCAAAAAACTCATCGGTAAAATTAAAGTTTTTGTAATCGTCCATCACTATATCAATACCTAATGGCTCGGCTTTAACCTCAATTACTGCAAGGGTTTGCGGAAATATATTTTTATCAATAAAAATTTTATTAACACCTGCTTTTGCAGCTTTACGGCTACGTGAATTAAACATCATAATCATTGCCTCTGATGCTGCTGTGGCTTCGTCAAGCAAAGATGAATTGGCAATTTCCATTCCTGTTAAATCAGTTATAACAGTTTGGTAATTAAGCAATGCTTCAAGTCGTCCTTGCGAAATTTCTGCTTGGTAAGGAGTGTATGATGTGTACCATGCAGGATTTTCTAAAATATTTCTTAAAATTACTGATGGTAAAAGAGTATCGTAATATCCTAAACCAATATAATTTTTAAACAATTTGTTTTTAGAAGCGAGTGTTTTTGCGTGTTGCAAATACTCAAATTCGCTCATTCCGTCTGGTAAATTAAGCGGTTTTTGCAGTCTAATATGTGTTGGAACTGTTTGGTTTATAAGTTCGTCTAAACTGTCAACACCAATTGTTTTTAGCATTTCTGCTGTATCGTCGAGTGTGCCGATATGTCTGTTTATAAAATTTGTAGTGTCCATTATGATTTATTTAATATAAATTTGTATTTTTATTGAATTGTAAAAGTATATCTTTACAAACTATTATTAAATTTTTTCAGACAGTTTTTAAACATAAAATTATGAACAGATATATATTAATTCTCGGTTTATTGTTAACAACATTTTTATCTAAGGTAAATTCGCAAACAACGGTTTGGTTTTTAAATGGTGATAAAATGACAATTAATAATTGTGATATTAATGAAAATGACTGGTTGATAAGATACTACAATAAAAAACAAAAAGAAAAAATAATTGATTTAGATTATGTTTTTTCTATAACTGATAGTTTGGGAAAAGAAAAAGTATATTATATACCTGTTGTTGTTGATGATACAGAAGATACTTTTTCGGTGGCACAAATGCGAAGTTTTGTTGAAGGAGAATATGATGGAACTAAGGAGCATAAAGCAAGATTAAGTCTTATAAGTGGTTTTGTGGTAGGTGGAACAGCCGGAGTTTTATTATATCCTAGTTTATTGTTTTATTCTCCTGCATTTCCTGCTGGAGCAGCAGTAATTTCAGGTATTACATCGCCAAGTCAAAAAAAAATAGTTAAGCTTCACCCCGATAGAGCCGAGGATAAACATTATATGTATGGATATCAAGAATCAGCCAAACACAAACGTGCTGTTGCTTCAATAAAAGGTGGGGCAGTGGGGCTGCTTTTAGGAATAATTGCAGGAGCTATTATTGTTAGTAATTAATAAGTAGGGTCTGTCCATAAACTCAAGAGATTGAACTATAAAGTTCAAGTTCAAAGCCTGTGAGGAATTTAAACCGCAGAATACAAAGGTATTTGAG
>CAZRWZ010000293.1:0-2866 GCA_964603745.1 uncultured Bacteroidaceae bacterium
TCACTCCCCCGATTACTATCGGGGTTAAAAAGGGGGCTGGGGGGATTTAAAAACTTTAAAAAAGGAATATGGTTTTAAAAAACAACAATCCCCCTAACCCCCTTAATAAAGGAGAATAGGACGGTGCGAAAAATATAAATATGTTTTTTTAATAATATTTAGATAAAAGAAAAATTTATAAAAAGTGAAAAGAAAATTTAAAATATAAAAGGAAAGCTCACTCCCCCTTAATAAAGGAGAATAGGACAGTGCAAAAAATATAAATATGTTTTTTATAATATTTAGATAAAAGAAAAGTTGAAAAAGTACAAAGAAAAATAAATAGATTTTTTAATTAAATAAAAATTAAATAATAATAATTATGAGAGTAGCATTTACAGCAAAAGGTACAGAGTGGACATCGAAGATGGACGCAAGATTTGGAAGAACAGAATATTTTGTAGTTTACGATGAAGAAACTAAAGAATTGTCATCAATAGACAATAAAGATGTTGAAAACGAAGCACACGGTGCCGGACCAAAAGCTGCACAAAAATTATCCGAATTAAAAGCAGATATTTTAATAACCGGTAACGGACCCGGAGGAAATGCTGCAACAGTTTTGCAAAAACTTGGAACTGAGTGTTATATAGGTGCAGGCGAAATGACTGTAAAAGAAGCTTACGATACTTTTAAAGCAGGAAATTTGCAAAAGTTTTAAATAGAGCTTGTCTATAAAGTCCGATTTCTGCGTTGTTGCTCAAAATCCAAATCCTCAAATACTTTAGTATTCTGCGGTTTGAATTTCTCACACGCTTTGAACTCAACCTTTAGAGTTCAATTTCTCGACTTTCGACAGGTTTTAAAGATATAATCAGATGAACGATAAAGATTTAGTTAACATCATTAATTTAATAGAACACCCTAATATACCTTTATCTTTAAAAGAATTAGGTGTTTTAAGCCTTGTTAAATTCGATAATTTTACAATAACTGTAATTTTTGCTTTACCTGATATCAACATGCCTAACAGAAAGGATATTGCAAACTCTGTTAAAATTATTGCAGAATCGTTTGGTTATAAAATGAAATACGATTTTATACAAATGAATAAAGAAGAAATAGATAAATTTAACTTACAAATTCAAAAAATATGAAAATAGGTATAATAATTTGTGATAGATATAAAACTTGTGCCGGAGGCAAGTGTTTTAAGGCAATGCAAGAAAGAGAAGGAGCTTTTAATATTTACAAAAAAACCGAAGCTTTAGAAATTGTAGGTTATACAAGTTGTGGCGGTTGCCCAGGTGGAAATATCGAATATACACCCGAAGAAATGATAAAAAATGGTGCAGAAGCTATCCATTTTGCAACAGGATTTGTTGTTGGCTACCCTCCTTGTCCGTATATTTCTAAATTTAAGGATTTTATAGAAGAAAGATATAAAATTCCTGTTGTTATTGGCACACACCCAATTCCGCAAAAATATTTAGATATTCATACAAATCTAAAAACATGGAATACAAAAGAGTGGCAAGAAAATATTAAACCTACAATTTGTAGTGAAAAAATAAGATTAAAATATAATTAAATAATGTATAAATATTTATTTGGTCCTGTGCCATCGAGGCGACTGGGGATATCGTTGGGAGTTGATTTAATTCCTAAAAAAGTTTGCTCGCTCGATTGTGTTTATTGCGAGGTTGGAAAAACCACAAAACTAACACTCGAACGAAAAGAGTATGTTTTATACGATAAAGTAATTGCAGAATTGCAAAATTTTATGAAAGACGACCCCGACTTAGATTACATAACTTTTTCAGGCTCGGGCGAACCTACATTAAATTCTCGTTTTGGCGATGTTTTACAATTTATAAAACAAAACTATCCTAAAATAAAAATTGCTATTTTAACAAACGGAACACTTTTGCACAATAAAAATGTAAGAGACGAACTTATGCAAGCCGATGTTATTTTACCATCGTTAGACGCTGTAAGTAAAGATGTTTTTGATAAAATAGACAGACCAAATTCTGAAATAAATATTGATAATTATATAAACGGAATAGTTTCGTTAAAGCAAGAATTTAAAGGTAAAATTTGGCTCGAAATACTTATTCTTAAAGGATATAACAATAGTAGAACTGAACTTTTAAAATTAAAAGAAGCTATTGTTAAAATAAATCCGGATAGTGTGCAGCTAAACACACTCGACCGACCAGGAACAGTTGACGGACTACAAGCACTGTCGCACAAAGAATTGCAAGAAATTGTTGATTTATGGCAATTGTCTAATGTAGAGATTATTGCATCGCCACCAAAACGAGAAAAGGTAAAATCTTACAGAAAAGATACAGAAACCGCAATTTTAGAAACAATTGTTCGTCGTCCTTGCACACTCGACGATTTGCATAATATTTTAGGAATTCATGTAAATGAAATTAATAAATATTTAGGCGTTTTAGAAGACAAAAAAATGATAAAAAAAGAAGTTCAAGAACGAGGCGTTTTTTATTTAGTTAATTAATTATTAACTTTAAGCAAAATTTATAAAAAAGAATATGGATAAAGAAATAGTTTTAAAAGCGATTGAGTATGTGGAGCATACGGCAATTAACGCAACATTAAAAGATTTAGGAATGTTAAGTAAAATTGAAATTGAAGGCGATGAAATTAAAGCAGAATTTGCCTTTCCTTTTCCTAACATTCCTATTAAAGACACTTTAATTGGCTCGGTTAAAATAATAGCAGATTCTTTTGGCTATAAATTTAATGCAACAGAAAGGCTAATGACCCCCGAAGAAAAACAACATTTTCTTGATGTTGAACATGCTAACTGGAAAGGTGGAGCACCTGCTTGTGGGTAACAAAAAATATTAAGAATATG
>CAZRWZ010000294.1:0-2850 GCA_964603745.1 uncultured Bacteroidaceae bacterium
CTCAAACCACATAGCTTTTCGGGTTTTCTACTTTTTCTTTTTCCTTTTTTATTCGTTTAAATTTATAAGCGTAACCTAGCTATGCTTATAAATTTAAACTCTAAAAAAGAAAAAATAAATCCGCATAAATTCCCAAAAAGCTAAATGAATTGAGTATATAAAGAAATATGCGATTTTTGCAAAGATAAAAATAGATTTTTCTAAACAAAATAAAAATTAGATGTTATAAAAGATTACAGTGCTATCTGTAACACTATCAACATGTTAAGTTGTTATG
This sequence comes from uncultured Bacteroidaceae bacterium, assembly GCA_964603745.1. Lineage (GTDB taxonomy): Bacteria > Bacteroidota > Bacteroidia > Bacteroidales > JAFGXI01 > CAZRWZ01. Next base: position 278 of record CAZRWZ010000294.1, read on the forward strand.
TTTATAAATATATTTTTATTAATGAATCTAATTAATAATTTAGTAAAATTAAAAATAGGATTTATTAAATAACTTTTTAGATGAAAAAAATATTAGTTTTTGGAGCAGGGCTTTCAGCTTCAAGCTTAATTAAATACTTGTTGGATAACTCCACAAAGTATGATTGGAAAGTAAAAATTGGTGATATTTCGGAAGAAACTGCTAATTCAAAAGTTAATGGGCATAAAAATGGCGAAGCATTTGCCTTTGATGTAAACAATGCCGAACAACTAGACAAGTTAGTTAAAGATGCAGATATAGTTGTATCTATGTTGCCTGCTTTTATGCATTTTTCTGTAGCAGAAACCTGTGTAAGATACAGCAAAAACATGGTAACAGCATCTTATGTTTCCGAAGAAGTTAAAAGCTTAGATACAGAAGCTAAAAAGAAAGGAATAATCCTTTTAAATGAAATTGGTGTTGACCCTGGCATAGACCATATGTCGGCAATGCAAGTAATTGACAGAATAAAAGAAGAAGGTGGTAAAATTACTGAATTTGAATCTAACACAGGTGGTTTAGTTGCTCCAAAATACGACAATAATCCTTGGAATTACAAATTTACATGGAATCCTAGAAATGTTGTTTTAGCCGGTCAAGGAACATCTCAATTTATCCAAAACGGAAGGTACAAATACATACCTTACAATAAATTGTTTCAACGTACCGAAAGAATTAAAGTTCTTGATTTAGGCGAGTTTGAAGTTTATGCAAATAGAGATTCTTTAAAATATCGTAGCATATATGGTTTAGAAGATATACAAACAATGTTTAGAGGAACTATTCGTAGAGTTGGATATGCAAGAGCATGGGATGTGTTTGTACAACTAGGAATGACAGACGATTCTTATATATACGAAGATTCTATGAATCACACATACAGGCAATTTATAAACAGTTTTACAAAATATTGTATCGAAAAACCTGTTGAAAATAAAGTTGCCGAATATCTAAACATGGATCCTGAATCGATAATAATGTACATGATTCGTTGGACAGGTATTTTTGAAGACGAAAAAATTGGTTTAGAAAAAGCTACTCCAGCTCAGATACTACAACATTTATTAGAGAAAAAATTTAGTATGGATGAAAACGATATTGATATGATTGTTATGCAACATCAATTTGTTTACGAAAAATCAGGCAAAAAGAAAAAGATTTATTCCTCTATGGTTGTTTATGGCGAAGATCAAGTAAATACAGCAATGTCGATAACAGTTGGCACACCTGTTGCTATTGCAGTTAAAATGATTTTAACAGGAGAAATTAAAGCTACAGGCGTAAAAGTACCTGTTGAAAAAGATATTTACGAGCCAATTATGAAAGAACTTAAAGATTATAAAATTGAGTTTATAGAAGAAGAGTTTGATTGGAGTATTGAAAATGGATTATAAAAAAATCTATAAATTTTGATTAAAAAAAAGTTCAGAATTAATTCTGAACTTTTTTTGTATATATTGTGCTTATTTTATTAAACTTTTTTTCTAAAGGACTAAGAATACATTCATGAGCTCCTAAAACAACAGAACCGTTAAAATTCAGCTTATTATAAAAATTATTGATAATCACATTTTGTAAATTCATATTAAAATATATAAGAACATTTCTACAAAAAATAAGATCAAAACTTTTCTCAATTTCGGGTATATCACTTACTAAATCATGATTAATAAATTCTACCCTATTTTTCATAAACTGTTTTAGCTTAAGAATATTTGTTTTTTCATCAAAATCAAAATAATCTTCAATAATTGGTTTGTTTGGTATGTTTTTTATTTCATCAAAAACTAAATTAAAATTTTCACGATAGTCGGCAATAATATTATTTTTATATTCGGCTGTTTTTGCTACTTCAATAATAATATCGTTTAAATCGGTAGCAATTATTTTTGTTCTATCTAAAAGATTGTGTGCATGTAATAAAATCATCATAGAATAAACTTCTTCGCCAGAAGAACAGCCTGCATGCCAAATAACAATTTCTCTTTTGTTTTTTATGCTAGGGATAATAATATTGTTTATATAATGCCAAATTTCTTTATCACGAAAAAGTTCAGTAGTGTTAACGGTAATTTCATTTTTTATCTTTTCTAAAAAAGTTTTATCACTTGCAATTTTAAATGCTAACTTATCAACAGACATATTTAAACTAACCAATATTTTTTCAATACGCCTATGTAATGACTTTTCAGAATAATCGTGAAAACGATAACTTGAATTACGCACAAAAGCATCAATAACTATATCTATATCTTTTTTATTAATCATATTTACAAAGATAGATTTATTTTTAAAAACCTTTATTTTAATATTCACTTATTATTACAATAAATTTTTTTTATAAATATTTATTTCTAATTATCTGTATTTCAATAACAAAAAAAGCAGCTAAATAATAAGCAATGTAAGAAAACAAAAAAAAGTTTTGAAGTTTAAAAAAAATATTTAGATTTGCACCGCCTTTCAAAAAAACAAGGTTTTGCCGATGTAGCTCAGTTGGTCAGAGCAGCTGATTTGTAATCAGCAGGTCGTGG
>CAZRWZ010000295.1:0-2838 GCA_964603745.1 uncultured Bacteroidaceae bacterium
TTTTTTTAAAACCATGCAAGAACCATTTAAATCATATAGTAAATATATTAGAGAAACTTTTGGCGAAAGAGTTCAAAAAATCTCTGTTGATGCTGGTTTTACTTGTCCAAATCGCGATGGAACAAAAGGCAGAGGTGGTTGTACATATTGCAACAACGATACTTTTAATCCAATTTATACTTCGGGTAAAAAATCTATTCTGCAACAATTAAACGAAGGTATTGCTTTTTTTGAACCAAAATATAAAACCCAAAAATATTTAGCTTATTTTCAGGCATATACCAATACTTATGATAGTATTGAGCGTCTTGAAAAATTATATAATGAGGCTCTATCACACCCTAAAGTGATAGGTTTGGTAATTTCTACCAGACCAGATACTATTAATACTAAGATTGTAGATTTATTATCGGAATTAGCAAAAAAACATTACCTTGTTGTTGAATTAGGAATAGAATCAACTAAAAACAAAAGTTTAGAATTAATTAATCGTTGCCATAGTTTTCAAGATACAATTAAAGCTTACAATATACTTAAAAACAAAGGAATACATCTTGGCGGACATTTAATTATAGGCTTGCAAGGAGAAACAAGAAAAGATTTTGAAATGCATGCAAAACAAGTTTCAGATTTGCCTATTGAATTTTTAAAATTACATCAGTTGCAAATAATAAAAGGAACAAAAATGGCAAAACAATTTGCCGAAAATCCAGATAATTTCAAGCTTTTTACCGTTGATGAATATGTTGATGAAGTTATTTTAATTTTAAAAAACTTAAGACCCGATATAATTTTGGAACGTTTTTCGTCAGAATCGCCAAAAGAAATGCTAATAGTTCCACACTGGGGAGGTTTAAAAAACTTTGAGATTACAGATAAAATTAGAAATAAAATGAGAAAAGAAAATACATTTCAAGGAATGCTTTCTTAATTTTTAATTTTTAATTCTCAATTTTTAATTTTAAATATTACTACCTTTGCATTTCAAAATAATTCGTTATAAAAATGAGTATCAAAGAAGAAAATATCGAAAAAAAAGAATCTTTAAATTTTATTGAACAAATAATTGACGAAGATTTAAAAAAAGGCAAACACAAAAATATTTTAACAAGATTTCCGCCAGAGCCCAATGGATATTTACATATCGGGCACGCAAAATCTATCTGTTTAAATTTTGGTTTAGGTATAAAATATAATGGTTTCACAAACCTACGTTTCGACGATACTAACCCAACAAAAGAAGATACAGAATATGTAGATTCTATAAAAGAAGACGTTAAATGGCTTGGTTTTCAGTGGAAAGACGAACTATACACTTCCGATTATTTTGATACACTTTATGATTTTGCCGTACAGCTTATAAAATCTAACAATGCCTATGTTTGTGAGCAAACAGCCGAAGAAATAGCAGAATATAAAGGCACACCAACAAAAGCAGGTAAAGCAAGCCCTTGGCGAAACAGAGCTATTGAAGAAAGTTTAGAGCTTTTTGAAAAAATGAAAAACGGCGAAATAGAAGAAGGGAAGATGTCGCTTAGAGCAAAAATTGATATGAGTTCGCCAAATATGCACTTGCGCGACCCTTTAATGTATCGTATAAAAAAAGCATCGCATCATCGCACAGGCAACAAATGGAATATCTATCCTATGTATGATTTTGCTCACGGGCAATCTGATTATATTGAAGGTATTACACACTCTATTTGCACTTTAGAATTTGAAGTGCATCGTCCACTCTACGATTGGTTTTTAGATAAATTAGCTGAACCTAACAAAGTTCGCCCTCGTCAGATAGAATTTGCTCGTTTAAATATGACATATACCGTTATGAGTAAACGCAAACTCCTAAAACTTGTTGAAGAAAAATATGTTTCGGGTTGGGACGACCCACGTATGCCTACAATAAGCGGTTTGCGTCGCAGAGGATATACTCCCGAATCTATTCGTAATTTTGCCGATAAAGTTGGAGTTGCAAAGCGAGACAATATGATTGATGTTGCTCTTTTAGAATTTAGTATAAGAGAAGATTTAAACAAATTGGTGAAACGTGTGATGGGTGTTCTAAATCCATTAAAAGTAGTTATTACAAATTATCCCGAAAACGAAACCGAAGAACTTGATGCGATAAACAACCCCGAAGACGAAAGTATGGGAACAAGAAAAGTTCCATTTTCGCGTGAAATTTATATAGAACAAGAAGACTTTATGGAAGATGCACCAAAAAAATTCTTCCGTTTATCTGTTGGTCGTGAGGTTCGTTTACGATATGCCTATTTTATTACTTGTAATGATGTAATAAAAGATAACAATGGAAATATTACCGAATTACATTGTACCTACGACCCACTTTCTAAAGGAGGAAAATCGCCCGATGGAAGAAAAGTAAAAGGCACATTGCATTGGGTTGATGCTGCTGATAATATTGAGGCAGAGGTTAGATTGTATGATAGACTCTTTAAAAGTGAAAACCCCGAAGCCGAAGGAGATTTTATAGATAATTTAAATATTGATTCTTTAAAAACAATTAATGCTTTTGTGGAAAAATCTGTAAAAGACAGTGCTATTGAAGAAAAATATCAGTTTGAAAGATTAGGTTATTTTTGTGTAGATAAAAATACTAATAAAGAAAAAATTGTTTTTAATAGGACTGTTGGATTGAGAGATACTTGGGCTAAAATTTCAAAAAAATAGTTTCATAAGAATTTTTTGTTAAGATTTTATTTTCCGATATTTCGACTAAGTAGTGTCTGTCTATAAACCCAAGTGTTTAGTGTAGAAAGTTTGAGTTCAAGGCGTGTGAGAAATTCAAACCGCAGAATACTAAGGTATTTGAGGATT
>CAZRWZ010000296.1:0-2832 GCA_964603745.1 uncultured Bacteroidaceae bacterium
TTTCAGAATATAAAAATCTAATACACCTCAGAGCTTTTCAGCAGACCCTAATTATCAATTATTAAAATTCCATATAGTTAAATTAGAATTTCTTAAACTATTTGAAGATTTAAATTTTGAGCAACAACGCAGAAATCGGACTTTATAGACAAGCTCTACATAGGATCAACATCAGCAGAAATAACTAAAGATTTTAATCTATCATTAGTTTTTATATAATCAATAAGTTGTTTTATATAATTTTTTGCTTTAGCAATAGATTTACCATTTTCAATTTTTATAACAATTTCTTTGATATAATAAAGTTGTATTCTATTAATAAGCGGGTCGTCGGGACCAAGAACTCGTTTACCAAAAGCTTTTCGCAGTTCTCTGCCAAATATTTCTGTACCTATTTCTAACAAATCTTTCTTTTTATGCTTTACTGTAAGTTTTATTAATCTGCAAAAAGGAGGATACATATATGCTTTTCTTTCGGCTATTTCTATATTAAACAAAGCTTCAAAATTATTTTCTATAACTTGTTTAAGAACATGATGGTCGGGAGTATGGGTTTGTATCACAACCTCTCCTTTATCCTTGCTGCGTCCTGCTCTGCCACTAACTTGTGTTAATAACTGAAACGAACGTTCGTGTGCTCTAAAATCTGGAAAGTTTAGCATATCGTCGGCATTTATTACACCTACTAAACTTACTTTTTTAAAATCTAAACCTTTAGAAACCATCTGTGTTCCTGTTAAAATATCAATTTTACCGTTGTCGAATTCAGATAAAATTTCTTCGTGAGCGTGTTTGTTTCGTGTTGTATCAAGGTCGAAACGCTTAACTTTTGCATCAGGAAAAAATATTTTAATTTCATCTTCAATTTTTTCTGTACCAAAGCCTTTTGTTTGCATATTTGTTGATTCGCATGCCAAACATTTATTAATTTTGCCAATTGTATATCCACAATAGTGGCAAACAAGTTTGTTGTTAAATTTATGATATGTTAAACTAACATCACAATTTTCGCATTGTGGCACCCAACCACAAGTATCGCAAATTAAATATGGCGAAAACCCACGTCGGTTTTGGAATAAAATAATTTGTTTTTTTTCTTCTAAAGCTTCGCCTATTTTTTTTATAAGCAAATCGGAAAACAACGATTTCATTATCTTTCGGCGTTTAGCATCTTTTATATCATAAATTATGATATCGGGCATTTGATAATTATTGAAACGCTCAAGAATTTCGGCATAGCCATATTTTCCGGTTTTTGCATTAAACATAGTTTCAATTGCAGGTGTTGCTGTTCCCATCAACACTTTTGTTGAATGAATTTTTGCTAAAATTACTGCCGTATCTCTTGCATTATAGCGTGGCGAGGGATTAAATTGCTTATATGTATTTTCGTGTTCTTCGTCAACTACAATTAAGCCTAAATTCTCGAAAGGCAAAAATATTGAAGAACGAACACCTAAAATAATTTTATATTTTTTATTATCAACAATTTTTTTCCAAACTTCAATACGCTCATTATCAGAAAATTTAGAATGATAAACGCCAACTATATCGCCAAAAACTTCTCGCAAACGATTAATTATTTGTGTTGTAATGGCAATTTCAGGCAAAAGATAAAGAACCTGTTTGCCTTTTTTTAATTGTTCTTTTATAAGATGTAAATAAATCTCGGTTTTTCCACTTCCTGTTACTCCGTGCAAAAGAACTACATCTTTTTCTTTAAACTGTTTTTTTATTTGTGAAAATGCTTTTTTCTGGGCTTCGTTTAACTTGGCAATTTGCTGTATTTTATCAACTTTATTGATTAAACGGTCGGTTTCAATTTTTACAATTTTAAGAATATCTTTTTCAACCAAAGATTTTAAAATTGCCGATGATGAATGTGCTTTGCTTAGCAAAACAGATTTTTCTACTTGTTTTGGTTTAGCATAAAACTCTGATAGACCTATAAAACTCAGAAATAAATCGCTTTGTTTTGCAGCTTTTTTTAATTTATCAAAAACTGCGTTTACATCTTTTTCTGTTTTAATACTATCGCTAATCTCAACAAAATCAATAGTTTTTGGTTTATATTCTTTTCTAATACGCTCTTCTACTTCTATTAAATCCTTATCAATAAGCTTGTTAATTATATTAATAGGATTTTTTGTTTCGGTTAATTTAGATATTTCTACCAACGAAAGAGGTTTGTTTTTATCTAAATTATTTAATATAATCTTCTCGTTATTAGACAGTTCTATATCCTCATCAATATTTTTTAAAAGGATTTTTGTTTCGCTTTCAAGTTTTAACCCAGCAGGTAAAGCTGCTTTATAAACATCGCCAAGCGAACACATATAATAATCGGCAATCCAATCCCATAACTCTAATTGATAAGTATTTATTTTTATTTTAGGATTGCAAATTTCAACAATTTCTTTTGTTTTGTATTCTGGCTTTTTGTTGTGAATTTGTTTAATAATACCTGTGTATAATTTCTTTTTACCAAATTGAACTATAACAGCTAAACCAATTTCAACATCATTAATAAACTCTTTACCAACTTCATAAGTGTATAACTTAGGCAATGCCAAAGGTAATATTATATCAATATATGTGGTTTTTGTTTGAGCCATAAATAATTGCCTAAATTAAAAAAAAAGCATTAATATTTTTGATTGTTTTAGATATTATTTTGGCTAAAGCTGTTATTGTATAATTTCAAATGATAAGTAGGGGCTGCTCAAACCACTTAAATTAATTAAAAATAAACCACTATGGACTACCACAAGTCCATAAGGTTTGAACTACGAATAAAATTCGTTATGCATAGAAACAAGACCTTAGATATTA
>CAZRWZ010000297.1:0-2809 GCA_964603745.1 uncultured Bacteroidaceae bacterium
TGGGATAACAATATCACAACAGCCATAAACACTACATTAGATAGCGGTTATGCTTTTGTAACAGTAACCGATTTTTGTGGCCCTGTTATAGATTCTGTTCATATAGCCGTTAATCCTATAATGCATGTTGGTATTATAAGTTCATCAAACACAAGTTGTTTTGCATCAAATAATGGAACTGCCGAAGTTAATGTAATAAACGAACAAGGCACTTTAAGTTATATTTGGAACAACAATGTTACAACAGCGGTAAATACTACATTAGATAGTGGTTATGCCTCTGTAACCGTAACCGATATTTGTGGAACTGTTAAAGACTCTGTTTATATAGGAATTAATCCTGCAATGCAGATTAATATAATAAATGCGTCGAACACAAGTTGTGCTACAATAAGTAATGGAAGTGCCGAGGTTACAACAACAAATGTACAAGGAACTGTATCTTATATGTGGGATAATAATATTACAACAGCCATAAACAATGGACTAGATAGCGGTTATGCCGTTGTTACAGCAACCGACCTTTGTGGTCCTATTAAAGATTCTGTTGAAATAGGAATTAATCCTACAATGTTAGTTAATATAATAAATCCTACAAATACAAGTTGTTCTACAACAAGCGACGGTAGTGCCGAAGTTGTTACAACAAACGAACAAGGTGTTGTAACATATCTTTGGGATAACAATGTTGCAATACAGGTAAACACTACATTAGATAGCGGTTATGCTTATGTAACAGTAAGTGATATTTGCGGTCCTGTGATAGATTCTGTTGATATAGGAATTAACCCAGAATTACAAATTAATATATCTAATATCACTAATGCAAGTTGTGTAAACTCACAAGATGGAAGTGCCGAAGTTACAACATTAAACGAACAAGGTACTGTAACATATCTTTGGAGTAACGATAGCACAACAGCAAAAAATATAGCATTAAATTCGGGATATGCTTATGTAAGTGTTACCGATATTTGTGGTCAACTTGTAGACTCAGCATTTATCCCTACTAATTCTGCATTATCGGCAACAGCCATATCAACAGATAATCCTTGTTATAACGATTCCTTAGGAACGGCAACAATTATAGTAGCCGAAGCAACAGGATCAATTAAGTATATTTGGGAAAATTTACCTGATACAACTGCAAGTGTTGATAGCTTATTTGCAGGAACATATAATTATATGGTAATAAATTCTTGTAATGATACAATTAAAAATTCTGTATTTATTTCATCGCCATCGCCACTAAAAGACAGCGTTATTATTGAACACGAAACAGTTTATGGAAATGCCGACGGAAAAGCAAGGGTAATGGTAAGCGGAGGAACAAATCCTTATATGATAACATGGGATAACAATAATATTGGAGCAACTAACGATTATTTATCTCATGGAACATATCATTATGTAATTAGAGATGCAAATAATTGCGAATTAAGCGACAGTGTTGTTATTAAAGTAGATGAATACAAACTTGTAATTTACAACGCATTTACCCCTAATGCTGATGGAACAAACGATGTTTGGAATATCAAAAACATTGATAAATTCCCTGATGCAACAGTAAAAATATTTAATCAGTGGGGAGCAGTAGTATTTACATCAGATGATGGATATGCAGAACCTTGGGACGGCACAATAGATGGTAAAGAATTACCTGCCGGAACATATTATTATATTATTACTTTAGGTGATGAAAATATAGACCAATCAGGTTCAGTAACAATAATTAAATAATTTTAAAAATAAAAAAAGATGAAGAAATATATATTAACAATAATCGCAGGTTTATTTTTAAGTAGTGCATTTTCTCAGCAACTTGCAACTTATAGTCAGTTTATGCACGATCATTATTTAATGAACCCGGCGGCAGCAGGAACACAAGATTTTATTCCAGTATCGTTAGGATATAAAAAATTATGGACAGGTTTAGAAGGTTCGCCTTCGTTTCAGACCATAGCAGGAAATATGAATATTTTAGAAAATATGGGCGTAGGTGTTCGTGTTCATAACTATTCTGCCGGTATAGAAACAAATACAGGAATAGATTTAACTTATGCTTATCAAATAAGTTTAGGTGACGAAATGAAATTGTCATTTGGTTTATCTGGCGTTTTAACACAGTATTATATGGATAAATCTAGAATAAATTTAGAGAACCCCGATGATGATGCTGTTATTTATGCACAAGAAAAATTAATTGCTCCCGATGCAAATTTTGGTACATATTTATATGGTAAAAATTATTATTTCGGCATTTCTGTTTTTCAATTGTTTGGAAGAAAAGTAAATATGATGAATACCAAAAATCTTGAAAATAAACAAATTCGTCATTATAATGTTCATGGAGGATATCGTTTCGATATTAATGATGATTATTCTGTAGAACCTTCTTTGTCGTTTAAAATGATTGAAGCAGGACAAATGACATTAGATTTTAATGTAAAAGGAACTATTATGAATATTGCTTGGGTAGGCGTTTCTTACAGATTAAACGACGCAGTTGTTCCTATGTTTGGTATTGATATGGATCAGTTTTTATTTGGTTATGCATATGATATAACCATGTCTGATATATCTAATTATAGTCAAGGATCACACGAGCTAATGTTTATTTATAAGATTGGATCTTCTAAATCTACATCAAGTTTATAAGTTGTTTTTAAACAATATTTTTAAAAGCCCGATTTCTCGGGCTTTTTTTATTGCTCACAGAAAAAGTTAAAACTATGCACTTTTAGTGCATCTTGCTTTCAGCTTCTAAAAAGTAAAAAGATATTAGACCTTAGACCTTAGATTTTTTTTT
>CAZRWZ010000298.1:0-2803 GCA_964603745.1 uncultured Bacteroidaceae bacterium
CATTTTTTATCTTTCCTGCAAAATCTTCAATCAAGGTTCCCTTTTTCGGCTTGTTGGCAAACGATATTGACTATGCATAGTGCGGGATTTTGAAACAATTAATTTTCAATTTATCTATATCGTTTGTTTATATTTGCAACTATCAACCTTACCCACTACTGACCAATGACTTATATATAATTTTGGTAGTGGTTTTTCCTTTTCGATATTTAAATAATAATGGGTTCCAATTATTAATTTCAGGTTGTTTTATATTGTGGCTGAAAAATAATATTTCATTTCCTATTCTTATTTTATATACTGTGTGCTTGAATGAAAATTCTTTTTTACCATATCCTGCATAAAGTTCTTTAATTTCAGGAACATTATCATACGAAACTATCCATTTTATATTATTAATGGATTTAATTTTATCGCTCACATTTTTATGATTTTCTTTTTGATAATAGTTCATATAAAGCGTGCTTGCTTTTAGATAATATGGTGGGTCAAAATAAAAAACTGTGTTCTCATTTTCTGCTTCATTTTGAATTTTATCTATTAGTTTTATTGCATCTTTTTTATAAAGGCGTATTTGTTTTTTCTTTTCAGAAATCTTCCTTATTCTATCAATTAAATCAGGTTTATTAAATCTACAATCCATTAAATAATTACCAGTTTGTTCAATTCCACCCATAACTCCTGCATTAATGATGCCTGAACGATTTGTTCTATTTAAGTAAAAAGTTGAAAACCCTAATTCAAGTAAATCTGCTGATTTTTTGTTTAGTTGAACATTCTTTTGCCTTCTCCATTCTTCAATTGTTAATTCAGCATTCTCAATCAATTCACATAATTGATTAGTTTTATTTAAAACAGAATGCCAAAACGCATAAATTGATCTATCACAGTCATTAATTGTTATTTTCTCAACAAAACCTTCCATTAATAAAAACAAAGCAACTGATGCGCCACCAGAATACGGTTCAACATAATGCCCATTAATATTGTTATCAATGCAAATTTTTGCAATGAATGCAGAAAGTTTATTTTTTCCACCTGGATATCTTAATGGTGAGTAAAACATTATTTGCTTTCTCTTATATCTAATAACACATTAAACAAGGGAAAAAGAAAATCCCAAAACCCATTTATCATTTGTTTATTTAAGTAATGCGTATCTTTTCCATGAACATAACCATTTAATACATCTAATGAATATTGATTAGTTGGATCAATTAATCTACTTGCAACAATTTTTGCTTTTCCATTTAAATGTTCTTTTTTAAGATATTCTATTCGCTTTTTTAAAGCAATATTTTTTAAATCATCTTTATAATATGCTTTTATTGCATCTCCAATACCTTCTGTCTCAATGTAGTTTAATACAGACAAATCTAAGAACACTCTTAACGATGCTGAAACTATATTTGTATATTTTAAAGAAATAATCTTAAACTCTTTGAACAAACCCAACAATCTATAATTACTCGTATTTATTGAATAAATAGGTAAAATTATTCTATTTCTATTTGGGTTCTCTTTTAAGTGTTGAATTGTATTTGTTTGACTTGGCGATGTTGGTGGCACAACTGGGGTAGAGTTCGGTTGTTGAGTTTTATTCGTAGAACTACTATTCGAAGTATCTGCATTTACATCTGATGTATCATTACTTTTCTCAACTTCTTTTTCTTCTTCGACTAAAAGAACTTTTGGTAAACTATCTAATACATCATTTAGATTTTCTAATTTTAATCGAGTATTTATTTTATCATCGTCTCCAAGTATTCGTTTGATAAGTTCTGCAAATGCGTTATAAAAGCTTGATTTTAATGATGTAATTTTCACATCTATACCATCATATTCAATTCCCCATTTCGTTTTTACAAGTGAGAAATTAAAGAACCGTTCTAAAATAGTTATAGGAAAACGATATGAATTTGCTAATTCAAATTCACTTTCAGATAGCTTGGACCTCACTTCATTAAGTTTTACAAAATCCTTAATCTTTAAAATTCTAAAAAAACCTTCCAATTCACTTTTGGTGAGCTTTGTAATTGATATAATTTTTTCAATATCTCCATTATGTTTTTCATATAATGTTACAATCCAACGTTGCTGTTGAACTCTTGACCATTTTCTTTGTAGGGATGATGAACTATTTCGTTGATTAATATACCACTCTGCATCGTCAAATGTTGGGGCAACATTAACAGGGATTTTTTCAATCTCCGTCAAATTCATTTTATCAGATGCTTTTCTTACAAAACTTCTAATTGATTTAGGGGCTTTATGAGGTTCTCTTAATAATTTTAGAGCAACAACTCTTCTGTTACCTTCTGCAACATAATATTTCCCATTCTCTTCATTTTTCCATACAACAACAGGGTCAGCAGGAATAAATCCATCTTCTGATATTGAAGTAATTAATTCATAAAAGTCTTTCTTATCTGCAGTTTCATATGTCAAATCTTCTGCAAAATCTTTTAAAGTGAGATGAGTTTCCTCTGGATTTAGACGTGGGTTTTCTGGCCACAACCTTAATTGGTCGACTGACCTTGGTGTTTTCGTAATTAACCATTCAAATGTTTTACTCATAATTTCTTCCTTAATTCAATTTATAATTCTTGCCGTACATTGGCAAAAAACAGCTCTTTGGTTTTTTTCAGGTTGGCTTTCCTTTTCAATATTTTCTTGTAGCAAATTTATCACCCTGTTTCGTTTCTCCTGATTATGCCTAACGATTGTTTATAGTCATTGTTCTTATATCACCAAATTGGAGAAATAAGAACAATTGTTTATATTTTTCTTTTATCATTTCTGC
>CAZRWZ010000299.1:0-2776 GCA_964603745.1 uncultured Bacteroidaceae bacterium
TAGTTTTAAAATATTAATAGTCAGGGCTTCACTGTTTAAATTAAAGTGAAACTGAGTAATATTTAACAACTTATAAACTAACAGAGTGAAACCCTGACTTGCGGATTTAAGGTAGTTCAAAAAAATCAAGTTTTAATTCTGTAAAAAAAAATGTAACTTTGCATTTCTTAAAATTCAAGTAGATTATGAAGAAATATACCATAAATCATCTTAGAGAACTCGAAGCTGAATCGATGTATGTTATTAGAGAAGTAGCAGCACAGTTTGAAAAACCTGTTATGTTATTCTCTGGAGGCAAAGATTCAATTGTAATGTTTCATCTTGCACGCAAAGCATTTTGGCCTGCAAAAATCCCTTTTCCTTTAATGCATATTGATACAGGTCATAATTTTCAAGAAACTTTAGACTTTAGAGATAACTTAATGGAGAAAACAGGTACAGAACTTATTGTTAAGTTAGTTGAAGACTCTATTAAAGAAGGAAAAGTAGCCGAAGAAACAGGACCAAATGCAAGTAGAAACAAAGCTCAAACAGTTACTTTACTCGATGGTTTAGAAAAAGAAAAATTCGATTGTGCCCTTGGTGGTGGTCGTAGAGACGAAGAAAAAGCTCGTGCAAAAGAACGATTTTTTTCTCATAGAGATGACTTTGGACAATGGGATCCAAAAAATCAACGACCAGAACTTTGGAATATATTTAATGGTAAAAAGAATATTGGCGAACATTTTAGAGTGTTTCCTATTAGTAATTGGACTGAGATGGACGTTTGGCAATACATATTACTTGAAAATATAGATTTACCTAATCTTTATTTTTCTCACGAAAGAGAAGTAATTGTTAGAGATGGTGTAATTTTAGCAAAATGTCCTTATATACAGCTTAAAAAAGGCGAAAAATGGGAAAAACAAATAGTTCGTTTTAGAACAATTGGCGATATGACTTGCACAGGTGGTGTAAATTCTAAAGCATCAACATTAGAAGATATAGTAGAAGAAGTTGCAGCAACACGAATTACAGAACGTGGTGGACGAGCAGACGACAAACGCTCCGAAGCAGCAATGGAAGACAGAAAAAAAGAAGGTTATTTCTAGACAAAATTTGAAGAAAAGAAAGATGGAAGAAAAAAATACAACACGAGGTTATTTAGATATGGAATTATTACGTTTTACCACTGCCGGTAGCGTTGACGATGGAAAAAGCACCTTGATAGGAAGATTATTATACGATAGTAAAGCAATTTTTGAAGACCAACTTGAAGCTGTTGAAGAGGCAAGTAAAAAAATTGGTGATGGTGAAGTAAATCTAGCTTTGCTAACTGATGGACTTCGTGCAGAACGTGAGCAAGGAATTACTATTGACGTTGCTTATCGTTATTTTGCAACACCAAAACGTAAATTTATTATTGCTGATACTCCCGGTCATATTCAATACACAAGAAATATGGTTACAGGTGCATCTACAGCAAACTTGGCAATTGTTTTAATTGATGCACGTCATGGTGTTATTGAACAAACTATACGCCACGCATATATTGCATCATTATTACAAATTCCACACTTAGTAGTTTGTGTTAACAAAATGGATTTAGTCGATTTCGACGAAGAAGTTTTCGATAAAATTAAAACTGACTTTTTAGATTTTTCATCTAAATTAGATATTCAAGATATTAGGTTTGTGCCTATTTCTGCCTTAAAAGGAGATAATGTTGTAAATCGTTCAGAAAAAACAGATTGGTACAAAGGACCTACATTACTTTATATTTTAGAAAATATTTATATAAGTAGTGATATGAATATGATTGATGCACGTTTTCCTATTCAATATGTGGTGCGACCTCAAACTAAAGAACACCCAGATTTTAGAGGTTATGCAGGAAGAATTGCATCAGGAATTTTTAGGATTGGAGATGATATTAAGATTTTACCATCAGGTTTTACTACTAAAATAAAATCAATACATTTTGGAGAGGAAGAACTTGATAGTGCTATACCTCCACAATCTGTTACAATATCGCTAGAAGGCGAATTTGATATTTCACGTGGTGATATGCTTGTAAAAGAAAATAATGTGCCAAAAATTGGTCAAGATATTGATATAATGATTTGTTGGTTAGGTGATAACCCCATGATACCAAGAGGAAAATACATTCTTAAACATACAAGCAACGAAATGCGTTGTATGATACAAGAAGTTGTTTACAAAGTTGATATTAACACAATGGAACGCAACACCGAAAATGTTACTTTTAATATGAATGATATCGGACGAATTAAATTAAGAACTACAAAACCTGTTTTTTTCGATTCTTATCGCAGAAACAGAATTACAGGTAGTGTTATTCTTGTTGATGAAGCAACAAACAACACTGTTTGTGCAGGTATGATTGTTTAAATTCAATAGGGATTAAAGTATTTTATTAAAGCTGCATTTTTTGCAGCTTTTTTTTGCAAAAAAAAGACCATTTAGGGTCTGTCCATAAAGTCAAGAGATTGAACTATAAAGTTCGAGTTTACGTAACCATACGGTAAACCACATATTGCAACAAATATTAAGACTATCTAATTTAGCAAAAAAAAACTATGTTAGGGTGGGGTGTAACAGATTGTTATAAAATCACTTAAACTAAGACACACTATTGTAAATGCAAACTTTAAAATATATGTACTTAGGGTCTGCTGATAAACGCATAGCGAGTTGTTATAAAGTATCTTAAATTAAGATACACTATTGTAAATGCAAACTTTTTAAAACATATGTGCTTATAAGTTTGCATTTA
>CAZRWZ010000300.1:0-2768 GCA_964603745.1 uncultured Bacteroidaceae bacterium
TATTTAATAACTTTAACTTTTTTGTTAATTATATTATTTCCTGTATTTATTGAAATTAAATAAACACCTTCATTAAAATCTGAAAGATTAACAGAAACAACATTGTAATCAATATGCTCATTTGAACTATAGATTTGTTTTCCTTGTACATTAAAAACTTTAATTATAACATCTCCTGTATAATCCATATCAATATTTACAATATCGGTAGTTGGATTAGGATAAATTTTAAAACTATTAATAACATTTTTTTCTTCTATACCAGAAGTACAAGATTTATGTGTTAATCCAAAAGGTTGCAAATAAGAATCAAAATCGCCAGCATTATCTATTGGATACATATCTTGTTTTGCAATTGAATGATTAGGTGCAATTAAAACATTTGTAGGAAAACCATATATTCCATAAGAAGAAGTTATCCCATTTCCTCCACCATTACCTGATATTGTAGGGAATTCTATTCCGTGTTCATCATCAAAGCTTTGGCAATCTGATACGCTATTTCCATAACCAATAGACATAATAAAAACATCTTTATCATTACATCCATAATTTATATAAGTCTGCTGTAAATAAGGAGCAGTACTTTCACATTCAGGTCAATCATTTTCAAAGAAATCTAATATCACATATTGTCCGGCATCAAGAATATCAAACAAGTGACGCTCTATACCTGAAATATCAGTTTTTGTAAAATCAACGGCTGTAGTTAAGTTTGTTTGCGAAAATACAGATGCAAACGAAAATAATACGCCTAATAATAAAGTAGTTTTTTTCATATAAAAAATTTTAAAGATTAATTATACAAAGATAAGCTATTATTTTTTTATGAACAAGTTTGCAAAATAGGCTAGAGCATTACATTAATCAAAAATAAAGTACTAAAATAAAGCTGAATTCTTTGTTTTATAAAAGTTACTAATTCTGTCGTTATTGCGAACTTGCAGAGTGAAGTAAGGGCTAAAGCCCTAAACAGAATTATTTTTCCGTATTGGGAATATTGTATATCAGCTTATTAATGAGTAAGAATTAACTATGGAAATATAGATTATTTTTATTGCAAGAAAATAATTAATAGAAGTTCAATTAAATATTATTTCAATAATAAATTAAAAATCATTAGGTTTGAACAAAAAAAGTTTTGATAAAATATAAACAAATATTTAATATTAAATCACGCAAAGAGTTTAAAGAAATTGCATTGCAAATATTTTATTATCAAGCTAAGAATAACTTAATTTACAAACAATATTTAGAATATTTAGGAGTTGAACCAAGCAAGATAACTAAGATAAATAAAATTCCGTTTTTACCTATAGATTTTTTTAAATATCACAAAATTGTTTGTGATACAAAAAAAGAAGATACTATCTTTAAAAGTAGTGGTACAAGTCTTGATGCTCGTAGTTATCATTATATAACTGATTTAAAATTATATGAACAAAGTTTTAATTCTACATTTAAAAAGTTTTTTGGCAATATAGAAGATTATTGCATTTTAGGTTTACTTCCTTCGTATGTAGAAAATGGTGATTCTAGCTTGGTTTATATGACTGAAAGTTTAATTAAACAAAGTAAAACTGAAAACAGTGGACTTTATTTAAACAATTACGATGAACTTTTAACAATTATTTCGGAACTAGAAAAAGTTAATAAAAAGTATATAATAATAGGTGTTAGTTATGCCTTGTTAGATTTAGCCGAAAAAAATAAACAACAACTAAAAAATGGTATAATATTAGAAACCGGAGGCATGAAAGGTCGCCGAAAGGAATTGCCAAAAGAAGAATTGCATAATATTTTATCAGAAAGTTTTGGTGTTGAAACAATTTACTCTGAATATGGCATGACCGAACTTTTATCTCAAGCATATTCTTTTGGCAAAGGTGAATTTAGTACACCTACTTGGATGAAAATATTAATTCGTGATATTTACGACCCATTCACATACTTGCAAAATGGCAAATCAGGAGGAATAAATATTATTGATTTAGCAAATATAAACTCATGCAGTTTTATCGAGACTAAAGATTTGGGTAAAATAAATATAAATAAAAGCTTTTCTGTACTTGGTAGGTTTGACAACAGTGATATTCGTGGCTGTAACTTACTTGTAGAATAATTATCTTATAACACTTCTGTTTTTCATAAGCTCTGTTTTTACCGCCTCACGTATAACATTTCCTGCTTGGTAAATCATATCTAAATCGGTAGGCATTAATATAGGTTTATGTTCTAAAAGTTTTTTGGTTTCGGGTTTCAAAGCTCTATAATCTCCATTTGCAAGAGCAAAAGAATTTTCTATGAAAAAATTTGCAGTTATTGGTGAACTCTTAATAATATCATTAGAGCCTTTTTGATAGTAGTTTAAATCGGCATTTAAGCTGATATTTCTACGCTGAACGGTTTCTGTAACTATACAAGAAATGGTAATATATTTTGGGTTTTTAATATCATTACCCAAAGAATCTTTCATTACATTTCCGTTTTGGTCAAGCTGATATTCCCAACCATCTGTAATTTGCTTATTTTCTGTATACTGTGTCTCTTTTAAAAGTTCAGGAGATAGAACAATACCTCGTAAATTTAAAATAACATCGTAATGATTAGTAATTTCTTTATCTATTGTGTAGCGAATCCAATGAGAATTTAGCGGTGTTAAATCTTTTGGATAAAGCGATTGAACAAATTTATCCATTAATCTAAAATGAGTATGGTTTTTTGTACTAAGTAACACTTTTGTCATGCCTTTTTTTTTGGCAATTTGT
>CAZRWZ010000301.1:0-2758 GCA_964603745.1 uncultured Bacteroidaceae bacterium
CCCTAAATGGCTTGAATATAAAAATTATATTTTATGGGTGCTTCAATTAATGATTTTGTTGAAAAACTAATTCTTAGAATTTCCCCCTTTAATATTTTCTGTCTAAAATAGTTTTATAAATCATTGCTTGTTTTAGATTTATTATAACATTATTTTTTGTAATGTTTTTTGGTTTAACAATTGATTTATTATCAATATTATAATTTTCAATTTGTTCTTCAAATTCCTCTTCTTTTTCAGTGTCCTTTTGTATAATATCTTCTATTTTAAATGTTTTATATTTCTGTTCATTTGTAATATTTTTAGGAATATAATCATCTTCTTCCTCTTTTTCTTCCTCGAAATGTTTATTAAAATCTTCTAAAAAATCTGTAGAAAAAATATTTTCTTCTTTTTTAGCTTGCACTGGTTCTGGCTCTTGCATTTGTTGTTGTGTTTGTTGTTCTTGTTGTTTTTTTAGTTTCGTCAGCAATTCCATTTCGGCTTCCTTTTTCTTTTTCAACGATTTGCTAAATAGCCTAAAAATTAATACTATTACACCTATTATTATATACGAATATTTTTCCATAATTTTATCTCCTTTATACTCTATCTTTTCTGGCATTTTTAGAGAAAATCCGTTTCCACCAAGGTTCTCTATGCCCTGTTCTAATAAATCTTTTTGTTTGCCTTTCGTGTTTTCTTAATCTTTTATAAACTCTTTGTTGTGGACCGTCTTGTGCTTTCGATTTTGGGTGATTTATTTCTTTCTGCATCTTTCGTAAAGCTTTCTTCTTTTGTTTTGCCTCTTTTCTTTTTACTTTTGCAGAAGCATTTAAAGAATCTTGATATACTTGATTTTTAGGTTTATATTTCTTATCTATTTTTTTTCGACCCTCTTCATTTTTTTTTCTTCCTTTAGATATTTCTTTGTCTATAGAGTACCTATTTTCTTTGCCTTTCTTTTTTTTCTTCTTTTTAGAATGATGTTTTTTACCTTTCTTTTTTTTCTTACTTTCTACTTTTATAGTATTTAAATTATGTTTAGCACCACTACTATTTTGGCTAAATACACTTGTATTTACAATTATTAACAGTATTAATAAAAATTTTATTCTCAATTTTATTATATTTGCATCGATGTTTAAAGTATCAAAAATACACTTTTTTTTAATTATTTCGGTATTTATTTTTTTATTTCCGCAATGTAAAAAAGATTCTGAAGAAAATCCTGTTGACCCAACCTATGTAAATTTCACTCTTTATTTGAACGACCCTGAGTTTCAAAATTTAAAAATTGTAGGAAATTATATGTTTATTAGACAAGGTGGTGCCGATGTTGTAGTTTACAGAGCTACCTTAGACGATTTTTATGTTTATGATAGACTTTGCACACATGAGGCCGACCAATCTTGTTTAGTTCAGAGAGATACAAATAGCGTAGTTGTTAATTGCCCGTGTTGCGATTCTAAATATATTTTAGTTGATGGAAGTGTACTTGAGCCTCCTGCAATACACCCACTTCGCCCATATAATGCTACTTACGATGGGGGCGATTATGTGCACATTACAAACTAATATTGAAACTATCACACAATATATATAAGCTTTACATTATTAAAATAGCCAAATGGTTTATGTTGATAATGCCAATTATTGTGTTGTTTTATAAAGAAAATGGATTGACAAATTATGATGTAATGCTGTTACAAGCAATATATTCTGTGTCAACTGTTTTGTTAGAAATTCCATCGGGTTATTTTGCTGATGTTTGGGGTAGAAAAAACACTATAATTTTAGGTAGTATACTGGGAGTAACAGGTTTTGCTATTTATTCTTTCTCACATGGGTTTTATGGATTTCTTCTTGCTGAAATAACACTTGGCATTGGTCAAAGTTTTATTTCTGGTTCTGATTCGGCTTTGCTTTATGATACATTAATGGAAACAAAAAGAAAAAATGATTATGTAAAACTTGAGGGAAGAACCTTATCAATAGGGAATTTTGCCGAAACTCTTGCTGCTTTTGCAGGTGGTACTTTAGCCACAATTAGTTTGCGAACCCCATTTATTGCTCAAACTTTTGTAGCTCTTATTGCAGTGCCTGCTGCATTTATGTTAATTGAACCAAAACGAATAACAATTACAAAAGCAAGTTTAAAGAATATATTAAATATTGTTAAGTACTCATTAATAGAACATAAAGGCTTACGATTAAATATAATTTATGCAGGTATTGTTGGTTCTGCAACTTTGTCAATGGCATGGCTAATTCAAATATATTTAAAAGAAGTACTAAGCCTTTCCGAATGGAATATTGGTATAGTTTGGGGAATATTAAATTTAATTGTTGGATTAACATCATTAATTGCATACAAAATAGAAAAAAAATTTACTAAAGGTTTTATTTTATTTTTAATAGCAATTCTTGTTTCTACCGGTTTTATTAGTTTAGGATTAATATCAACGTACTGGGCATTTGTTCCAATGTTTGTGTTTTATTTTGCTCGTGGAATTGCTACTCCTGTTCTTAAAGATTATATAAATAGATTAACTACTTCCGATATTAGAGCAACTGTTCTTTCGGTGCGAAATGCTGTTATTAGAATTGTTTTTGCAGGATTAATTCCTTTGTATGGCTGGTATGCCGATGTTTATACAATATCACAGGCATTTTTATTTGCAGGAGTAATTTATATTATCTCTACTTTAATTATTTCGGGATTTATTACTTCTTATTATATTAAACGGGTGAAATCAAAATTTGGTAATAACAAAAA
>CAZRWZ010000302.1:0-2758 GCA_964603745.1 uncultured Bacteroidaceae bacterium
TCTAAGGTCTAATCCAAGAACCCATAGTGGATTATCTTCCTTTTTTCTTTGCCATTTCTTCTATTCTTTGTTGAAATTTGCTTGGCTTTTTCACTTTTTTCTTAGATGTTTCTAATTTTCTTAGAATGTCGTCGTCGTTAATTCTCGATTTAATAAAATACATTTGGCTAAAGGTTATCATATTTGCCAAAAAGTAGTAATATGTTAATCCAGAAGAGTAATTATTTAACATTACCATAAACATAATAGGCATTATATACATCATGGTTTTCATACCCGGCATTGAAGCGTTTGCAGAATTCATTTCGTTTTGCATTTTTGTGTAAAGCAAAGTAGAAACGGTCATTAATATAGTAAACAAACTAATATGAGCTCCATAAATAGGAATTGTAAATGGTAAATTTATAATACTATCGTAAGTAGATAAATCGTGAGCCCACAAAAATGATTCTTGTCTTAATTCTATTGATGCCGGAAAAAATTTAAACATTGCTAAAAGTATAGGAAACTGTAACAACATTGGCAAGCATCCACCCATTGGGTTTACACCAACTTTTTTATACAATGCCATTGTGGCTTGTTGGCGTTCCATTGGTTTATCTTTTGGTATTTTTTTGTTTATTTCTTCAATCTGCGGTTTTAAAACTCTCATTTTTGCAGTGGATAAATAAGACTTATATGTTAATGGGAATAATACAAGTTTAATAATTATAGTTAATAAAAATATTATTAAACCATAATTTGATATAAATGAGTTTAAGAAATTGAATATAGGGATTATTGCAAATCGGTTTACCCAAGAAAAAATACCCCAACCTAAGGGAATTAATTTTTGAAGATTAAGTTCTTCTTCTAAACCTGTAAATTCTGGTGTGCTGTATTTTGCATATGTTTTGTATTTATTTGGTCCAAAATAAAAATAAAACGAATTTGTTTCTTCTTTTTTTCCTTTAAAAGGGATAGAAATCTCTGCTTTTACATTTTTTATAAAATCAGGATTTTCTTCATAAAGGATTTTTGTTTCTAATCTTGCATCAATAAATCCATCGTTTTTAGATATTAAAGTTGATGAAAAAAACTGGTCTTTAAAAGAAATCCATCTAATGCCTACGCTAATATCTTCTGTTTTGTCTGATGTTTCGTTTAACCAATCAACATCTTCTAAAAGTGGTTTATAATATATAGTTGTGTATGTATTTTCATTTTTTCCGCCTAATTCTTGTTTTGGAATATTCTGCTCCCAATTAAGAGTAATAAAATCTCTGTTTGCAGGTATAATTTCGTTTAATCCATTAAAATTAATATCAAAATCTAAGTAATAATTATTTTTACTTAAATCATAAGAATACTCAATATACTTATCATCAGAACCTGCATTTGCTCTTAAGACTAGCTTTTTATCGGTGCTTTCAAAAACTTTAAAATATAAATCTTCGGTTTGAATAACAAGATTTCCTACAAAAAAGCTTAAGTTAAATTTACTCGATTTTTCACGAAGAAGATTTAATGGTAAACTATCATAAGTTTGATAATCTTTAACAATTGCTTCAACAATTCTACCTGCTTTAGATGATATTTTTAATTTGAGAAGCTTATTTTCAATAGTGTAATATTCGTTTTCGCCTTTAGATGCTTCTGCAAAAACACCAAATTTAGTATTATTTGCAACAGTTTTAATGCTATCTGCTACAACAGAATCTACGGCAGTGCTATCTACAATAGTAGAGTCTATTTGCATTATATTATTTGCTGCTGCAATAGAATCTAATTTAAATTGATTTTCGGCTTCTATACGTACAAGTTCTAAAGAGTCTGCCTTTTGTTTTCTTGCTGCAATTTCTTCGGCAGATGGCTGTGTAAAAATACTGTAACCTATTAAAATAATCCCGATTAACACTATTCCTATTATAGAATTTTTATCCATGTCTTATTCTTAATTTTATGAATTTGCAAAGATAGTAATAATTATACTTAATCCATTTAGCTTTTTGAGAAAAAGAGGGGGAAGGGAAAAGGTAAAAGTTGAAAGTTAAAAGTTGAAAGTTAAAAGTTAGCACTACTGCTAATAATGGCGAATTCCCCCTTGGCGAAGAGCCTGTTCCGAGTATCGGGAGGGTATAAGGGGATTGAAAACTCAGATACAAGTAAATATCCAACCGACGGACACTCAATGTTCAATATCCAATTAAAGGCAAAGTTGATATTTTCGGTAGAACTAAAAAACTCCCCCTTGAAAAGGGGGTTGGGGGGATTTTCTCAATAAATATTTCTACCTTCCAACAAAAAGGAATATACTTCATAAAAGTAGGAACTCAAGTTGCTAAGTTTATTAAAGAATAAGAGGTAAAAGTTAAAAGTTAGCACTACTACTAATAATGGCGAATTTTCCCTTGGCGAAGAGCCTGTTCCGAGTATCGGGAGGGTATAAGGGGATTGAAAACTCAGATACAAGTAAATATCCAACCGACGGACACTCAATGTTCAATATCCAATTAAAGGCAAAGTTGATATTTTCGGTAGAACTAAAAAACTCCCCCTTGAAAAGGGGGTTGGGGGGATTTTCTCAATAAATATTTCTACCTTCCAACAAAAAGGAATATGCTTCATAAAAGTAGGAACTCAAGTTTTATAGGTTATTAAGTCCCAAATTTACAATATAATAATCATCTTTTTTGGCAGACGAAAACGTATATTTTTTATATGATGCTATTTTCTTTAAATTAAAAGTTTCTTGTTCGGTTTTTACAATCATTGTTAA
>CAZRWZ010000303.1:0-2756 GCA_964603745.1 uncultured Bacteroidaceae bacterium
TAACGCAGAAATCGGACTTTATAGACAGACACTA
The DNA here is from genome assembly GCA_964603745.1 of uncultured Bacteroidaceae bacterium. Classification (GTDB taxonomy): domain Bacteria; phylum Bacteroidota; class Bacteroidia; order Bacteroidales; family JAFGXI01; genus CAZRWZ01. The sequence goes on from CAZRWZ010000303.1 coordinate 35, forward strand.
TTTAGTGCTTGTCCATAAACTCAAGTGTCTGGTATAGAAAGTTCGAGTTCAAGGCTTGCGAAGTATTGAAAGTAAAGGAGTTTACTAATGTAAACGACTGCTTTCTATACAAGCATAACGCAGAAATCGGACTTTATAGACAGACACTATTTAGCATATCCTTAATTAATTGTTAATAAATAGGAGGTATAAACTATTTGTATAAATAAAAATATAACTTAAATTTACATCTTTTAATACAAATAATATATGAAATACATATTCACATTAGTTATAATCCTTTTTGTTACAACATCTTACTCGCAACGTAAAGTAAATTATAAACAATTAGAAGCCCAAAAGGGCGTAATGTATGTTATTGGTGAAACTAAACCATATACAGGAAAATGCTTTACTAAATACGAAAGCGGTAAAATAGGAATGGGTGGCTCTTATGCCAACGGCAAAATGGATGGCGATTGGATTTGGTGGTACGAAAATGGACAAAAGAAAAGATATACTCAATATAAAGCAGGTATTAAAAACGGAAAAAGTATTTATTGGTATAAAAACGGAGTAAAAAAATCAGAAATTATATACGATAACAATAGAAATATCAGGCAAATATCTTACAATAAAAAAGGAGAAAAAATATCTAACCCCTCTATGAATAAATTTAGATAAATTGTATATTTTTTTATTAGTTTTGGTAATTTAGTAAATCTTAGTTTTGCTTATCCAAACATATAAATTTTAAATATTAATCTTTTGCCAAAGCTAAAAACTTTATAATTTTACAAAAAAGAAAAAACACAAAAAATAAAGATGAAATTTATAGTTTTAGAAGGATTAGACGGAGCAGGAAAATCAACACAAATAAAATTGTTACAAAAATGGTTTTCAGAACAAAATCTAAAATTTGAGTATCTTCATTTTCCGAGAACAGATTCGCCTTTTTATGGTGAAATGGTTGCCAAGTTCTTACGTGGCGATTTTGGTAAATTAGAAGAAGTAAATCCTTATGTAGTAGCACTTTTATATGCAGGCGACAGAAAAGATGCTTCAGATTTTATTAAAGAAAAACTTAAATCTAACACTTATGTATTGGTTGATAGGTATGTATATTCTAACATTGCATACCAATGTGCAAAAATTAATTCTGCAAAAGACAAAGAAATACTTAAAAATTGGATTTTAGATTTAGAATATAATTATAACCAGATAGTTAAACCAGATATATCTTTCTTTTTTGATGTACCATTCGATTTTACTAAAAAAAGCTTAGAAAATAACCGACAAGGCAACGACCGAGATTATTTGCAAGGCAAAAGCGATATACATGAGGCTAGCTTAAACTTTCAATTAGATGTTAAAAAAGTTTATGACAATTTGCTCGAAACACAAAACGATTTTCATAGAATTAATTGTATTTCTGACAAGAGAGAAATGTTAAACCCCGAAGAAATTTTCGAACAAGTTAAAACTCTCTTAAAACTTCATAAAACAGTTTAAATATGACAAAAATCATAGTTATAACCATGTAGTTATTTGTATAATTACAAAAAAAATAGTTATGAATATTATATTGATTTGTTTAACTTTATTATTTGTATTTTTAATTTTATTAAATTATTTAAAATCAAATAAAAAACCTGTAATTATCACTATAAGCAGGTTATTTGTAGGTGTAGTTTTTGCATTCTCAGGATTTGTAAAAGCAGTAGATCCTATGGGTTCAACTATTAAATACACAGACTATTTTCATTCCTTTGGTTTAGAGTTTTTAATAGCTTATGTATTTCCATTAACAATAATTTTATCAACAATAGAGTTTATTGTAGGAGTTTCTTTAATATTTAATATTAAAATAAAAATTAGTAGCTTGATAACTCTTTTGTTTATGGTGTTTTTTACACCTTTAACTTTTTATCTTGCAATAGCAAATCCTGTTACCGATTGTGGCTGTTTTGGCGATGCACTGGTTATCACAAATTGGCAAACATTTTGGAAAAATATAGTAATATTAATGCCTACATTAATAGTTTTTTTTAACAGAACAGAAATTAAAGCATGGCTATCTAAAACAAATGAATTAATAGTTATTTTAGTGGGAAGTGTTGCTGTTATATGGTTTTCGATATATTGCGATCAACATTTGCCTGTTTTAGATTTCAGACCATACAAAATAGGTAATAATATTTCTGCTTTGCAAAAAGAAATTTACGAATTAGATGAAAACATACCAGAAGAAAAAGCCATTTTAGATAGAGTGCCTCAAAATGAAAGACAAGACAGTGTTATAACAACATTTATTTACGAAAAAAATGGTGTTAGAAAAGAATTTATTGATGTGCCCGAAGATACCACTTGGCAATGGAAAGAAACTAAAAACAAAGTGATTAGAGAAGGATATCACCCTCCAATTCACGATTTTTCAATAACAGATTTGTTAGGAAATGATATTACCAAAACGGTATTATCCGATAGTTCTTATAATTTTTTAATTATCTCATATAAAATTAAAAAAGCCGATTTTAACGGAATTATAGCAGCTACAAAACTTGCAGCATCTACAAATTATAAATTTTACTTTTTAACAGCTTCGTTAAACGAAGATATTGCTATGCTAGAGGATAGTTTAACAAAACTTATTAATAATAAAGCTATTGATTATCAGCCTAAACCAACAGAAACCAAAGTAACAGAAACAATTTATTATTACGAAAAAGATGGTGAAACAATG
>CAZRWZ010000304.1:0-2734 GCA_964603745.1 uncultured Bacteroidaceae bacterium
GACTTTATAAAGAGATGTTGTTTTTGTAAAATACAAAAGCGGACTTCTTATTTTTGATAAGAAATCCGCTTTGTGAACTTGGAGGGATTCGAACCCCCAACCGCCACGGCCGTAACGTGGTGCACTATCCGTTATGCTACAAGTCCTAATAAAAAGGGCTTTAATAAAGCCCTTTTTAGTGATTCGGTTGGGACTCGAACCCAAAACCTATGCCTTAGAAGGGCATTGCTCTATCCAGTTGAGCTACCAAACCATCCTGTTTTGTGCGTGCAAAGATAATAATTTTTTCAATATTTTAAATAAATATTTATTTTTTTGATTATTTTTTTTATTTTGTTGTTAAATCTAGTAATATCAAGCTATTTGGGAGCTCTAATATATAAGTAAATTCCAATAATTGTATATAAAATATTAGGTATCCAAACAGCCAATAGTGGATTTAAGCTGCTACCAATTGCAAAATTGGTAGAAATTTGCATAAATAAAATATACGAAGCACTTATTAATAAGCCAATTCCAATATTAACACCAATCCCTCCTCTTACTTTTCTTGATGATAAAGAAACCCCTATCAAGGTTAAAATAAAAGCTGCAAAAGGCGAAGCCAAGCGTTGATATTTTGCAACTAAAAGGGCTTGAACATTACTTGCTCCTTGTAATTTTTTTTTATCGATAAATGCATTTAACTCATTAAGGTTCATTGTTTCAACAATTTCATCTCGTTCCTTAAAATCGGCAGGTCTTATTGGTAAAACTGTATCAATTTTATTCCCTTTTACAATTCTTTCTTTTCCATCTTTTTCAAAATATCGGATTCTGTAATTATGTATTGTCCATTTGCTGTTTGTTGTATCCCATTTAATAAAATCGGAAATAAGTTTATTTTCTAATCTTTTATTCTTAAATTTTTCCATAGAAAACTGATATCCGATATTATCGTTTACAGAGTAGCTTTCCATGTAAATATAAACTCCCTTAGAAATCTGTTTATGAATATTTTTATCCCAATTTTGTAACGGAACAAACAAATATTGCTCCTCAAAAGCCAAGCGTTTTTTGTTTGCCGATGGTATAATATAATTATTTAGTGCAAAAGATAGAATTGCCAACACAATTGCCGAAACAAGATAAGGTCGCATTAATCTCTTAAAACTTATACCTGTGCTTAAAATTGCAATTATCTCAGTGTTTGCAGCAAGTTTAGATGTAAATAGTATTACCGAAATAAAAATAAACAGTGGAGAAAGCATGTTTATAAAATATGGTACAAAATTTAAATAATACTCAAATATTATAGCATTTAAAGGAGCTTTTTTATCTATAAAATCTCCCACTTTTTCCGATAAATCGAATATTATCAATATCCATATAAATGCAAAAATTGAAAATGCAAAAGTTCCAAGAAACTTTTTAATAATATATATGTCTATTTTTTTTAGCACTATAAACGAGTATCAAGTTTAATTACCATTTGTTTTTTCCATGTTCCAAAATTGCCAAGTTCTATATGTTTTCTGGCTTCGCCAACCAACCATAAATAAAATGCAAGATTATGAATACTTGCTATTTGTAAAGCCAAAATTTCGTTTGCCTTAAACAAATGTCGCAAATATGCTTTTGTATATGTTTTGTCAACAAACGAAGTTCCGTTTTCATCAATAAGCGAAAAATCGGTTTCCCATTTTTTGTTTTTAATATTAATGATACCATTAGAAGTGAACAACATTCCGTTTCTGCCGTTTCGTGTTGGCATAACACAATCGAACATATCGGTACCAAGAGCAATGCCTTCCAAAATATTTACAGGAGTTCCAACACCCATTAAATAACGTGGCTTATCAACAGGCAAAACAGCATTTACAATTTCTAACATTTCGTACATTTCTTCTATTGGCTCACCAACCGACAAACCACCAATTGCATTTCCTTGCATATTGTACGATGCTATTTCTTCGGCCGATTGCACTCGTAAATCTTTGTATGTACTGCCTTGTACAATAGGGAAATATGCTTGTGTATTCCCATAAAGTTCTTTTGTTTTTTCATAGTGATTCACTCCTCTTTTTAACCACTGATGAGTTAATTCCATAGATGTTTTTGCATATTTATAATCGCAAGGATATGGCGTACACTCATCTAGAGCCATCATAATATCAGAGCCAATTATACGCTGTGTATCAACAACATTTTCGGGTGTAAACATATGAGAAGAGCCATCAATATGTGATTTAAATTTTGCTCCTTCTTCGCTTAATTTTCTGTTTGCCGATAAAGAAAAAACCTGATATCCACCACTATCGGTTAATATTGGTTTGTCCCAATTCATAAATTTATGTAAACCACCTGCCTTGCTAATTACGTCCATTCCGGGGCGTAAGTACAAATGATATGTGTTTCCAAGAATAATTTGTGCTTTAATATCATCTACAAGCTCGTGCTGATGAACCGCTTTTACACTTGCAACAGTGCCAACAGGCATAAAAATGGGGGTTTTAATCTCGCCATGGTCAGTTTTAATAACTCCTGCACGTGCTTTTGTGTCTTTATCCTTTTTTGTTATCGTAAAATCCATAAAATTATAAGAAAGCTCAAAGATACTTACTTTTTTAATTAGTTCATAAAGGCGACTTCTAAATCTTAAATTTTTAACAATCTTTTTATATTATTTTCAATAAATATTAACGAAGTATGCTTTATAGATAAACCCTATTTAGTGCTTGTCCATAAACTCAAG
>CAZRWZ010000305.1:0-2725 GCA_964603745.1 uncultured Bacteroidaceae bacterium
CGGTCTGATTTCGCTTTGTATCTCGCTACATTTTCATATGCTCACCGTTACCTGCAAGCTCAAGAAAAGGCACAGCATAATTGAAATATAATCTTTTATCAAAAAAATCACTATCTTTGTATGGTATGCAAAAAGATATTAAAATAGAGATGAAACAAGAATGGCTTCCAAGTAAATATGCTGATTATTTGGGAGTTGAATATTCAAATTCTGTTTCTAAAGAACATAAAAAAACGAATGGTCAGTTCTTTACCCCTACTGAAATATCTGATTTTATGGGTAAAGCTTCAACAAATAGAAATTTATCTGAAATATCAATTTTAGACCCAGGTTGTGGAACAGGAATACTTACTTGTTCTTTAATTGAAAACTTAATTAATGAAAAAACGAGAATAATAAGATTAGTAGCATACGAAACTGATTTTAGTCTTTTTAACTATACGGAAAAATCATTACAATATTTAAAAAAATGGTTGAACAATAGAAATATTGAATTTACATATTTACTTTTTGCGAATGATTTTATCGTTGATATGGCTAAATCATTTCAAAATATAAGAGAAAAATTTGATTATATTATTTCTAATCCACCATATTTTAAATTACCCAAAAATGATAAAAGGGTTTTGCTTTTACAAAATGTAGTTAATGTTCAACCAAACATTTATTCTCTTTTTATGGTTGTCTCTGTTAATTTATTAAAAGAAAATGGAGAAATGATTTTTATTACACCACGAAGTTTTGCTTCGGGTCAATATTTTAATTCTTTTAGAGATTATTTCTTTAAAAACGTAAATATTGAGTTAATACATTTATTTAAAACAAGAAATAAAACATTTAACAGAGATAAAGTATTACAAGAATTGCTAATAATAAAAGCAACTAAACAAAAGAATAATAAAACTGTAATTTCAACATCTGAAGGATTGAATGACATTTCTAAACCAATCGTAAAACATATTAGAATTGAAAATATAATAAATCTTAATACAAAAGATAAAACACTATTTTTACCAACGACGGAAAAAGAAATTGAAATAATTAATCTTTTTAAATCGTGGAAAAACAGATTGATAGATTACGGTATTCAAGTTTCGACAGGTCGTGTAGTTGCTTTTAGAAACAAGCAACACTTATATAGTATTTACAGAAATACAACAGTCTTTTTAGCCCCATTATATTGGTTGCATAATGTCAATAAAATGAAAATAAATTGGCCTTTACTTGATATAAATAAAAGTCAATATATTAATATCACAAACGAAACCAAAAGCATTTTATTACCAAATAAAAATTATATCTTTTTAAGACGATTTAGCACTAAAGATGATAAAAGTAGACTTATTTGTGCACCTTATTTTGCTACTAATAATCAAACAGAATATATCGGTGTTGAAAACAAATTAAATTACATATATAAAATAAATAGCAACTTTGATAATGAAGAAATGGTAGGGATAGCAACATTACTAAATTCTGATATTTATGATACATATTTCAGAACTTTTAATGGAAATGTTAATGTTAGTGCCACCGAAATAAGACTTATGACTTTTCCATCAACTGATAAAATAAAACAAATAGGAGAAGCTATAATAAGAACAAATGATTTTTCACAAAATAATATTAATAAAATAACGAACTCAATACTAATCTCTAAAAATATAATTGTCAATGTCTAAAATAAAAGAAGCCCAAGAAATACTAAAAGATTTAGGATTACCCAAAGCACAACAAAATGAAATTTCAGCTTTGACATTGCTTGCTTTATGTGATATTAAAGAAAACGTTAATTGGGAAAATGCAAAAAAAATAAGTTTAGGAGTTAGTAAGGGAATAATGCAATTTATTGCTGATTATTATAATAAAAATTATGCACCTAATACAAGAGAAACTGTTAGACGTTATGTGTTACATCAATTTGAACAGGCAAGAATAGCAGATTACAATCCAGATATTCCAAATCTTCCTGTAAATAGTCCAAGAGCACATTATGCTATATCTAAAGAAGCTTTGGAAGTTATAAAAACATTCAATACAGATAATTGGAAGAGTAATTCTGAAATATTTAGAAATTCAGTTGAGAATTTATCAAAAAAGTATGAAAAGAAGAGAAAGGTTGTTAGAGTTCCTGTAATATTACCTAACGGAAAAAGGCTAACACTATCATCGGGTAGACATAACGAGCTACAAGCTTCTATAATTGAACAATTTTTACCTGAATTTGCAGAAGGAAGTAAGCTTTTATATTTAGGAGATACCGAGCAAAAAAATCTTTTTACAGATAAAGAAACACTTAAAAAAATAGGAATTGATATAAACGACCATAGTAAATTACCTGATGTTGTATTATATGATGAAAATAAGAATTGGTTATATTTAATTGAAGCCGTAACATCTCACGGCCCTGTATCACCTAAAAGAGTTGTTGAGTTAGAAAAATTATTAGAAAATTGTGTTGCAGGAAAGATTTATGTAACAGCATTTCCTGATTTTAAAGAATTTAAAAAATGGTCAAGTGAAATTTCGTGGGAAACTGAAATATGGATTAGTGAATTACCAAGTCATATGATACATTTTAACGGAGATAAATTTATTGGACCAAGATAGCCAGCAGGTAACAATGGCTATACGTAATGCGGGTAAAGTGCTAAATATGATAATTGTAGCAATAAATAAAATTAATGGTAAATTGAAAGTGTGGCTTTTCAAAATCCCGCACTAC
>CAZRWZ010000306.1:0-2715 GCA_964603745.1 uncultured Bacteroidaceae bacterium
AGTACATATGTTTTAAAAAGTTTGCATTTACAATAGCGTATTTTGGGTTAAGTGGCTTTGTAGCAACTTGTTATGCGTTTCTCAGCAGACCCTAAATACTAATCCTACTACTGTTAGTTTTGTTTGTGATTATTATTTTCCTATACAGAAGCGAGAAAAAATATTACCAAGCACCTCATCATTAGATATTTCGCCTGTAATTTCGCCAATGCTATTTATTGCATTTCTTATATCTAAAGCAATTAAATCACTTGGCATTTCGTTTTGTATTCCGTCTTTTGTTTCGTGTATTGATTTTTGTGTTTTCAACAAAGCTTCGTAATGCCGTGTGTTTGATACAAGAATATTGCTTACATTAATGTTTTTATTTATATTATCAAACAATGCCTCTTTAATTAATTCAACACTTTCATTTTTCTTTGCAGAGATAAAATAGCAATTATTTTTTGCAAAACTTGAAATTTTATCTTTATTAACCAAGTCTGTTTTGTTAGCAACAATTAAACGAGGAATATCATTATTTAACTCTTTTAAATCTTCTTCAATATCTTTAACAGAAAGCTTATTGATATCAAAAAGATAGATATATATACTTGATTTAAAGACTTTTTCTATAGCTTTTGCAACACCAATTTTTTCTATATCATCTGATGTTTTCCGCAAACCTGCTGTATCAATAAAACGAAACTGTATTCCGTTAATATTTAATAGTTCCTCTATTGTATCTCGAGTAGTTCCTGGAATTTCCGACACTATTGCTCTATCATCATCAAGCAATGCGTTTAACAAAGTAGATTTTCCTGCATTAGGACGACCAACAATTGCAACAGGCACACCATTTTTAATTGCATTTCCGTAAGAAAAAGATTTTATTAAATCAGTAATTAATACATCTACATCATCAATAATTCCGTTTAATTGTTTGCGGTCGGCAAACTGCACATCTTCTTCGGCAAAATCGTTTTCCAGTTCAATTAATGAAACAAAATGAATTAGCAAATCTCGTAAATTATTTAATCTTTCAGAAAAGCCACCTTTCATTTGCTGCATTGCCAATTTATGACTTGCTTTAGTTTCCGAAGCAATTAAATCGGCAACCCCTTCGGCTTGTGCCAAGTCTAACTTTCCGTTAAAAAATGCACGTTGAGTAAATTCGCCTGCTTTTGCTAATTCAACACCGTTTTTAATAAGTAATTCAAGGATTTTTTGTTGAATATAAACAGAACCATGACAAGAAATTTCTACTGTGTCTTCGCCTGTGTATGAGTTTGGATTTTTAAAAACACTTATCAGAACTTCATCAACAATTTCGTTATTATCAATTATTTCGCCAAATTGTATTGTATATGCTTGTTGCTTACTTATAGTTTTATTTTTAGTTTTTGCTCTAAAAATTTTATCGCAAATTGCAAAGGCTTTGTTACCAGAAACTCTAATAACAGCTATCCCTCCACTACCTGTAGCGGTTGATATAGCACATATTGTAGTGTTCTTTATCATTAACTAAATGTTATTAAAAGATTTGCAATAAAATTCCAAATTGTTGTAACAATTATGGCAAAAAACTTAGCAAGATAAAAATTCATTTTAAACTTTTTTATCAATAACCAAAGCACCAAACTGTTTATGACTAAACCAACAGCCGAAACAAGAATAAAATCTATGTATTCTCCTTTTATGTCGGGGTTGGTGCTTTCAAAAGTCCAAATACGATTTAGCACATAATTTGTTGATGCAGCAGACATAAAACCAATACCATTTGCTACAAATTTATTAAGTTTTACTTTTTCTTTTAAAAGCCAAGTAAGTGCAAAATCAACAGCTAAACCGGTAAATCCAACTGCAACAAATTTTATAAATTTTAAAATTAAACTTGTTTCTAATAATTTCATCAATACAAAGGTAAGTTTATTTATTGAAAGTTCATAAAACAAAAAAAACTGTCACAAGAAATTTCTTATGACAGTTTTTATTATCTTATTTTCTAATATCTGTTATTTAAACCATTCCTGTAAATCCCATAAATGCCATAGCAAGAATACCGGCAGTTACAAGTGCTGCAGGAATTCCTTTCATACCTTTTGGCAAGTTCATCAAGTCTAAATGCTCACGTAAACCTGCAAAAATTATAAGTGCTAAACCAAAACCAACTCCGTTTGCTACTGCAAAAACAGCCGATTTCATAAGGTTCATATCATTATCAATAACCAAAAGTGCAACACCAAGCACAGCACAATTTGTTGTAATTAAAGGTAAGAAAACCCCAAGTGCTTGATACATCGATGGACTTACTTTCTTTAAAATAATTTCAACCATTTGCACAAGTGCAGCAATTACAAGTATAAAACTAATTGTTCTTAAATATTTAATTTCTAAAGGCACAAGTAAATAATTATAAATTAACCAAGTAACTATTGTTGCAATTGTCATTACAAAAATTACAGCACCAGTCATACCTACCGATGTAGAAATTTTATTTGATACACCCAAAAAAGGACATACTCCTAAGAATTTTGCTAATAATATATTATTAACAAATATTGCTCCTATTACTATTACAAAATATTCCATAATCTAATATTTTAAGCTTTTTTGAATTTATTAATTATTGCAATTATATAACCTAATGCTATAAATGCACCTGGTGCTAATATAAATACTAACATACCATCGTTATCGCCAATAAACTTATAACCGAATATTGCACCACTACCA
>CAZRWZ010000307.1:0-2683 GCA_964603745.1 uncultured Bacteroidaceae bacterium
ACCACAGTTTGATATTTAAAACTGTTGGGGCTTTGGGCAAAAATACTTGTCATTGTTGCAACAAAAATTAAGAAAATAGTTGTTAATTTTTTCATAATATTTTAGTTTTATTATTATGCTGTAAATATAGCTATAATTCTATTAATAAGCATTCTAAATAACAAAAAAGCCACACAAAAATTGTGCAGCTTAGTTTTTTAAAGGTAATCTAAAACTTATTTTTCAGCTTTAACTTTTAGTATTTGTTTTAGCTGTTCTATTTCAGTTTTTAATAAATTATTTTGCTGTTTTAATAATTCTATTTCAGATGTATCGTCAACACTTAAATCTTTATTTGCTTTTTCAAGTTTATTTATTTTTTGTTCTTGTTCTTGAATTGCTTTTATTAATACAGGAATTAAATCAATATAATTAAGTGCTTTATATTCATTTTGTTTCACAAGTTTTCTTCCTGTTTTAGGATCTACATCAACATCATTATTAATAACCACATTAGGTATTATTGTTTCCACTTCTTGTGCAATAAGTCCTAAACGAGTTTCTCCTGAAATATCAACTTTTTTAATATAAGTATAAGAAACAGGTCGTAATTTCATTACAGCACTTAATCCGTAGTTTAAATCTTGTATATTAGTTTTTAGTCTTTTATCAGAGAATGTTGCAAAAGTATTAGCACAAACTTCATCCCAATGTTCGGTAGTAGTATTATTTCCAATATCAAAGCTTACACTATTAAAAGGAACTATATCTCCATCAATACCCATGTTGTTAGAAAGCATACCTGATATTGCTAAACCATAAAGTTTTATAGTAGCATTTGTATCGGGTATTTCAATATTTACAGTAGGAGTAGAAGTTCCTAGTCCCATATTTCCATTTTTTAATACGGTTAATGCGTTATGTCTAGTATCGTATGATAAGCCATTACCAATAATAAATATAGGGTCTGTTGATACCCAAGCAGTTTTATTTGTAGAATATGTTGAATCGTTATACTGTCCGATTACAAATTCATTATATGATTTTGAATAAGCACTTTTTCCAATTGCAGTAGAATATTTACCCATAGCTTTTGCAAATAATCCAATAGCAACAGAATTTTCACCATTTGCTGAGCTAGAATGAACTAAGGCTAAGGAGTTTTCTCCTCTTGCGTGTGTATATCTTCCAATAGATACTGAACCCTCACCAGATGCAGACGATTGAAAACCAATAGCAGTTGAAACACTTCCTGTTGCCTCGGTTATATATCCGATAGCAATAGAATTACTTCCAGATGCAACTGCTTGTGTTCCAAATGCAAATGCACTTTTATTACTAGCTAAAGCACCCATTCCAAATGCGTAAGAATACATTCCTGATGCTTTTGTTGCTCCTACCGGATGATTAAGATAATCTTGACCAGGAGAACCTATTGCAAAACTATAATCTCCTTCGGCAACTGCCTCTGTACCTATTGCATAAGAACTAATTCCTTTTGATGTAGCTGAATTACCAAAAGCATAAGAATTGTCACCTACTGCACTTGCTGTGTTACCAATTGCAGTAGAGTTATTACCTTTTGCTCTTGCTTGATATCCTAATGCTTGCGAGTAATCTCCTATACTTTTACTTTCGTAACCTGTTGCCCAAGAATTTAAGCCTACACTATCAACAGATTCTACTAAAACTCTACCCGACATAAATGCTTCTTTTAGCGGATACCAATATATTCTGGCTTCACTTGGATTTAGTATTTCTGCATCTTCGTTTGGATTAATATTAAAATATTGATTTGTAGTTGATTTGTTTAGTCTATAACCACCTACTGCAAAGCCACCTTTATCGGTGTTTATTTTTGTGCCATCGTCTTCACGGATATAAACTCTAACACTATCGGGGGTTACTCGCAAATATTCGTTTGTTGTTGATTTGTTTAAACGATAACCTCCTACTGCAAAACCGCCTTTGTCGGTGTTTATTTTTGCATCGGTATCATCTACCCAAATACGTACACCACCATCGTAAACTGCAAATATGGTTTGTCCGTTTTTGTTTTTTACTTCAAAAAGTGCTGAGTCGGGGTCAACCCCTGCATCGCCTTGCACTACCATTTTACCCGAAGGAGTACTTGTTCCTACTCCTACCCAACCATTATTGTAGTATATGTTTGTGTCGTTTTGTTCCCACAAACTTGAGTATTCTCCTAAAAATACTTGCCCGCCGTTGTCAAGATAAAGTGTATCGTTAGAAAAATTTAAAACTTGTATTTCGTTTGTTGTGCTATGATCAGCATCATTAACCTCATCAGTAAAACTGCCACCTCCGTTAGAGAGAGTTACTGTGTTAGAGTTTTTGGTAATTGTTTGTAATTCATTATTTGGGTCGGCATCATCATCATCTTTGTTGGCAACATCGTTTGCATACATGGCATACGGCACAGATAAAAGTTGAGCTGTTCCCATTTCTGAGAATGAGCTTCCGCCGTTTTCATCAAGTTCTATTTTAATAAAAAATGGACCGTTACTCCAATCTATTGCAGAAAAATCGTTAGATGTAGTTCCTCCGCCAATGTTTAGGTTTACTAAACCAAAATCGTTGCTTGTTGCTGCATGGGTTTCGGTATAAACTGAACTACTACTTGCAGACCCCTGCAAAATACTAATCTGAAAACTTACATTATGGTTTTCTATAATGTTTCCTG
>CAZRWZ010000308.1:0-2680 GCA_964603745.1 uncultured Bacteroidaceae bacterium
TGAACTCGAACTTTATAGTTCAATCTCTTGACTTTATGGACAGACACTAAATAGTTTCGTGTTTTCTGCTTTTTTCTTTTTTTGTTTAAATTTATAAGCGTAACCTAGCTATACTTAAAATTTAAAACTCTAAAAAAAAATAAATTTGCATAAATTTCCGACAAGCTAAAAGAATTAAGTATATTTGAATATCTTAAAAATAAATGTATCTTTATCATTTTATAAAGATATTTTAGATTAAAATAGAATAAAATGATTCGTGTCTACATTATAATAATATTATTTTCAAATCTATTTGTTAGTGCATCTAATGATAGTTTATTACTAGACCAAGCAATAAAAGAGATTGATATTAACCCTAAAAATGCAATATCCAAATTATCTGAAATTAGAAAAAACACACACGATATTAAAACAAAAATTATTGCTACCGGAAAAATAGGTACGGCATATTATTATTTAAACAATCTTGATTCTTCTATTTATTTTTTTAATAAATCAAAAAACGAAGCTGTTAAAAACAAATTCTACTTACAGTCTGGTATTATGTATAATAATTTAGGTATTATGTACTCAATGACAGAGGTAGACACCTCGTTTTTTTTGTATTCTAAAGCATTAGATTATTTTGTTAAAGCTAATGATAGTATCGGAATAATAGATGCTTATGTAAATATTGGAGCATATTTTTTAAATAACGATCAATTTAATACAGCAATAGATACATTTAATACAGCATTGTCTTATGCAATACACATACAAGATACCTTAAATATTGCAACAATCTACACAAATATAGCTATTGCATATAGTTATTTAGAAGATAAAGAGAACTGTTTAAAATATAATATATTAGCATCAAAAATATTTTATAAAATAAAGAATTATAAAAATTATTTAACAACAACCATAAACATGGGGGCAATGTATTTAGATTTAGATAAAACAGAACAAGCCGAAAAATGTTTTAATATTGCTATTAATGCTATGGATACTGTAATATTAGGTAATTATACGGTAATAAGTTTATATACAAATATGGGCATAATAAATGAAACAAAAAAAGATTTTAAAAAAGCTGCAGAATTTTATAACAAATCACTTGAACTATCAAAAAAAACAAATAATGTTAAATCAGAAGCCTCAGCATACATTAATATAGCAGGTCTTAATAATAACATGGGAAATTTTGATAAAACAATAAGCTATGCTAATAAAGCTCTTGATTTATCAAAAGAAATTAATTCTAAAGAAAATATTGCAGGTGCAAATAAAATTTTAGGCATTACTTACAATAAAATTAAAGAATACAAAAGAGCAATTAAACATCTTAAAATTTCGACAGATATATATTTAGAAACAGAAAATTTACATAATATTTTAGAAGTGTTACAAGAATTAAAATATGCTTATAATAAATTAAAAGATTATAAAAATGCTTTAAAATATGCTAATCTATTTATAATGTATAATGATAGTGTTAATGGTATTGAAACAAAAAAAACTATAGAATTATTAAATACGAAATACGAAACAGAAAAAAAAGAAAAACAAATAATTACACAACAAGCAGACTTAAAAACCAGTAAACTACAAACAGCAAAAGAGAAAATAGAAAAAGAAAAACAACAAACACAAAGGAATCTATTTGTAATTGCTTTTGTTTTAATGTTGATACTTGCTATTATTGTACTTAGATCGTATAAGCAAAAGAAAAAAGCAAATATATTGTTAGCAAAGCAAAAAGAAGAAATTATAGAAGCTAACGAAGAGTTAAACCAACAAAACGAAGAAATTACCGCTCAACGAGATGAAATTATAACACAAAAAGAAATAATAGAAGAAGTGCATCACGAAATAAGCGAAAGTATAAATTATGCTACTCGTTTGCAAGAGGCAATTTTACCCGAGTCAAAAATATTATCAAAATATTTATCAGACCATTTTGTTTTATTTAAGCCAAAAGATAAAGTTTCGGGCGATTTTTACTGGTGGGCTCATGTTGAAAATCACACAATTATAACAGCAGCCGATTGTACAGGTCATGGAGTTCCTGGTGCATTTATGAGCATGTTGGGTTCGTCATTTTTACGAGAAATTGTTCAAAAAGAGTATGTTATTCATACAGGTGTTATACTTCGTAAATTGCGAAAAGAAATAATAAAAACACTGAAACAAACAGGCGAAATGGGTGAGCAAAAAGACGGAATGGATATGGCAATAATTTCAATAAATCACGAAACAAATATGGTGCAATTTTCGGGAGCTAATAATCCTATTTATATCATCAGAAATGCTAATGGCGAAACTCTTAATGTAATTGTTGATGTATCTGATAAAAAACAAATTACTTCATCTTTAACGCACAATGATTTGGTACTTTACGAAATAAAACCAGATAAAATGCCAATATCTATTTACGAAAAAATGGATAATTTTACTACCCATGAATTTAAACTTGAAAAAGGCGACCGTATTTATATGTTTTCTGATGGATTTGCCGATCAGTTTGGCGGACACAAAGAAAAGAAATTTATGTATAAACCATTTAAACGTTTACTCTTAGAAAATGCTAATAAACCAATGGTAGAACAAAAAATAATTTTAAATAAAGCTTTTGAAGATTGGAAAGGTAGTTTAGAACAGATTGATGATATTGTTATTTTGGGCATTACGATAA
>CAZRWZ010000309.1:0-2655 GCA_964603745.1 uncultured Bacteroidaceae bacterium
TGAATTCGCTTTGGTCTTTCGCTACTTCTTTTTATATTTGTCCGTTGTGTGCAATTAAAACAAACTCAATAGGGAAATTATGAATTCTTACAACGAAATATAAAACAAATGGGAAAATTAATAAAAACAATTATTTGGTTATTATCATTATTAAGTATTTATTCCATTTTGTATATAGGATTAGGAATCTTATGGTCAATAGGATATTCTTCTAATTATGAAAGAATCAATACTGTAATTATAAATTTATCTTACAGCTATTTTGCAGGTTTAATTTTCTATATTTTTGTTTCATACCTTCCATATTTAAATAGAAAGATAAAATTTAAACCTATAATACAGGATAAAATTAATAATCTTTATAATCAAATAAATGCTTGTGTTGTTTCTTTTCAGTCTGATACAGATAGGGATTTAATAAAAGATATTGATTATGATAAATTAGAAAAATTAATTGTATCTAATAGTATGTACTCTAAATCATTTTATGGCAAGCAAACAGGAATTGCGATGGACAATTTCTTATTTCTTAATCAAACAAGGGGTCGAATTTTTTCTTTAATAGAATCTATTCTACAATATAAGGAATATTTACCTAATGAAACTATTGTTAAAATAGAAAAAATAAAAGACTCAACATATTTACACTTAATAAAGAATTATCAAACAACACCCTTAATGAAAGCTATTTATGACTCGGGTAAATATAAAAAAGAAATAGCAATAGAACTATTTAAAATAATTGAATTAATAAAGAAACTAAAAAAATAAATAATGTATATTATAGATATAACAAAGATTGAAGTAGGCGATATATTCCTTACACGTTCTAATTCAAGAATAAGTCAATTAGTTAGACAACTTACAAAAAGTGAATTTTCTCACGCTGTTCTTTATGTTGGTGTTTCTAGTTGTATTGAATCAGATGGACCTGGTGTTCAATCTCAAAATCTTCAAAGATTAATATTTGAGAGTCCTTCTGATATAACGATTTTACGAATTAAAAATGAAAAGAATAGAATTTCAGATGCTATTGTTTTTGCAAGACAAAAGATAGGAACTGAATATTCACTTGAAGAAGCGAAATTAGCTTTATTAGAAAAACAGAAAAAAGCTAATGAACCGAATAGGCAATTTTGCACAAGGTTTGTGGCACAAGCATATCAAAGTGCAGGTGTAAATATTGTAGAAAATCCAGATTATTGTACACCAGAAGATTTAATAAATTCTGAATTTCTTGTAGAAATTAAGGAGGCATTAAGAAAAGCTACCGAAGCTGAAATAAAATTTGCAAAAAGTGAGAGTCCTCTTGAAAAACAACAAAAAATTCATAATGAAATTTTTAAGGAAGCTAGAAAAATATCAAATACAGATATTCAAACATTTGAACAATTATCTAAATATGTGTTAGAAAATCCTGAAAAAGAACCCCAAATAACAAAAATAATTAAAGATTCTGGTTATTTATCAATGTGGAAAATGGATACAGATAATAATCCGTGGCATTATGACCACAAATTATTAATAGAACATTATCAAAATCCAAAACAGATTATTGATGTTGCATTATTTTTTGCAACAACAGAAAAAGAAACAAGAAGTAGATTTGAAATCACTTTGGATACGCTAAAATTTGGATATTCTTTTTTTGGACAAGAATATTTTAAAATTCTAATTGAATTATATGAAAAATTAATTGAATTAAGTTTAAAACGAGAAATTACAGCATTAAAGATTTTAAAAGGATAAAAGCACACAACAATGCATAAAAAAAATAGCTATTTCGTGGTAAATTTAGGCAGTGTAGCTCATATCGGGCTCCGCCAAATCTGCGATTTGACTACTTTTAAATGTAGCAAATTTGGCTCTTTGAGTTATCGAACTGAAATAGCTTTGTATAACGCTACATTTTCTTATGCTTAGCGTTGGGCTCAACTTTAAGATGAAGAAAATGAAAGAAAAATTAATAATATTAATGATATTTATATCAACTATTACTTATTCTCAAAATAATTACATAGAATACTATAATCTGATTAATAAAGCAAAGGAATATAATAAAAATGACAAAATTGATAGTTCATTGATTGTAATTAAAGATGCTTTTAAATTAGTTGATTATATACATATTGACAATTTAAAATTTGCTAAAAGAATTTCAAAGAAAAACAAGGATAAAGATTTTTATGAATTTTGTCAGACAAAATTAAATAACCAGAAAAAATTAATAAATATATCTCTTAAAGAAAAAATAGATAGTTTAGGAAAGAAAGACCAAAATATACGAGATAGAAAACATACCAAAGCAAGGGATTATTACTATAAATGTAAATATGACACAACTTTCGATTGTAATAACGAAAAATTTAAAAAATCGGAAGAAATATTAAAAGAATGGTGGTTGACTGACAGTTTAAATATTGTAGAACTAAAAAAGATTATTAAGATTTATGGTTATCCGGGTGAAAAATTAGTTGGAAAAGAAAGTAATTTATCGGCTAATATAATATTATTACACTACGACAAAGATACGGCTAATCATATAATGGGTGATATTTTGTATAATGCTTTGATTAATGGCGATATTCAACCGAAAATGTATGCTTGGATAATTGACCGACATTTAATGAGTGCAGGGAAACCTCAAAAATATTA
>CAZRWZ010000310.1:0-2619 GCA_964603745.1 uncultured Bacteroidaceae bacterium
CTATTTAGTACGCAAATTTTTAAAAATATAAATCTCTTTCTCCTTGTTTTATTTTTTCAATTCTTTCTACAAGTTTAGATTTAAATTTTTCATCTTTATACTCTTCAATCTTGTTATTAATCATTTTATATCCTTTGATTTTTAAGTTTTCGCTTGCATAATCTTCTAAATATTCAACCATAGTAAGAATTGCATTTGGTTGGCAATATCTTTTTATAAAACCCGGAACAGAAAACTCCATAAAATGTTCACCTGTACGCCCCACCCTATAACAAGCTGTACAAAACGATGGAATATGATCTTTGTCAATAAGTTCCTCTATTATCTCGCCAAGCGAACGATTATCATTAATTTGAAATTGTTCTTTGTCTAAATCTTGTTTATTGTTGTTTTCTTCAGAATATCCTCCCATTTCAATATTAGTTCCCCCATCTATCTGTGATATTCCGAATTCCATAATCTCATCACGTATTGCAACACTTTCACGAGCTGTTAAAATCATGCCAGTATAAGGCACAGCAAGGCGAAGAATTGCAACAAGTTTTGTAAAATCATCATCATTAACCAAATATTTTTTGTCGATATCTAAACCCGATGCATTTTGTACTCTTGGAAAAGAAATTGTATGTGGACCTACCTTGTAAACTGCCTCAAAATGATTAACATGGCGAATTAAACCCAGAACTTCAAAACGCCAATTATATAGTCCAAATAATGCACCAATACCAACATCGTCGATTCCTGCCTCTTGTGCTCTGTCGAGTGCCGTTAAACGCCAATTATAATTGCTCTTTATTCCACTAGGGTGAACCTCGCTATACGTTTTTGGGTGATATGTTTCTTGAAAAACCTGATATGTCCCAATTTCAGATTCTTTAACTGTTCTAAATCCTTCAATATCTAAAGGTGCCGCATTAATGTTTACTCTGCGAATTTCGCCCGGACCTTTTTTAACTTTATAAACAATTTGAACTGTTTTTGCAATAAATTCTGGACTATATTTAGGGTGTTCTCCATAAACCATTATTAATCTTTTTTGTCCGGTTTCTTCTAAACTTTCAACTTGTTTGATAAGTTCTTTTTCGCCAAGAGTTACTCTTTTTACAGATTTGTTACTTTGTTTGTATCCGCAATATTTACAGTTGTTTACACACAAATTACCTACATATAATGGTGCAAAAAGCACTATTCTTTGTCCGTAAACTTGTTGCTTTAATGTTTTTGCCCCATTCTTAATTTTTTCAATTAATTCCGGAGTGTTGGCATTTATTAAAACTGCTGTTTCCTCTAACGAAAGTCTATTCTTATTTAATGATTTATTTATAACTTCATCAACTCTTTCGGAACTAGGGTTTTTAGTAATTTCTAAAAAATTATTTATTTCATTTTCATCAATAAAAGCTTTCATTTTTTCATCTTTTATCGAATATTCTTGAGGTTTATATACTATTCCCATAATTTATTAATTTTAAGTAAAGTTATACCTAAATAAAAATAAATTCGATGATTTTTCTCATATCGGCTCAGTTTTTTAAATGATTTTTCTCATATTTTGGTTTGATAAAAAATTCGTATTATCATAATATTTTTGCACCTTTGTATAAACAAAGTTTTATGGAGTTTTTTAATAAAAAATTTAATAATGTTAATGATTTCGAGGATTTAATTTATTTTAAAATCTCTCGTGATATTAATATCGAATTTTTTAATGCTTCTAAGGTTAAAGTAAATCAAAGCTTTGAAAATAGGTTTGTTAGCACAGTTACCGCTTTTTCAAATACTATTGGAGGAATTGTGTTTCTTGGATTTCAAACTGTAAGAAAAAAAGCAAAATCGTTTGATTATATTAAGGATAATGAAATTACTAAAAAGTATCTTAAAAACATCATATCTTTTAATATAAAACCATTTTTAGATGTTGAAATTAATGAATTTAAATCTAAAGACGGAAGTTTATTTGCTGTTAAAGTAAGGCGTAGCGATTTTGCCCCACACATGGCAAACGATTTTAAATATTATACTCGTCAAGCTGATAAAACAGCCTTAATGCCAGAGCATGAAATAAGAAATCTATTTACTAAAAATAATAAACCGGAATTAGATTTTGTTGGTATTATCAACACGGGAGGAGTTCCTACGCTTTCCGAAGGCATGGTAGAAAGAATGAACTTTTTTCCAAAATTTTTGATAAAAAATTCTGGTGCTGTAATTGAGCGTTTTTATAAAGTTGAAATATCAATTCCTACGGCTTTGCACGATGTAAGCTTTTTTGTTTTACACGATTATTTTTCTCGCTACGACGAAGAAATGACTGTTTTTTCTATTTCTGCTAAAAGTCCTATTTTTCAAAATGAGATTTTTACAATTGCCGAAGCAAAAATAACACTAACCGAAGAAAATTATCATCTTTTTGAAAATGGTAATATTGAAATAAAACTTTTTTACAGTCAAGGCACAAAATCTGCTTTAATTGATTTAAAATCTACATTACTATACAACAGAAAATTTATTGAATTTTCTCATTTTAAAAAAGTAAATAAAATTGAACAATAAAAAAACCGATTTTTTAAATCGGTTTTTTTATTGTGTTATATTCTTTTTTAATGAAGTACAAACTTG
>CAZRWZ010000311.1:0-2614 GCA_964603745.1 uncultured Bacteroidaceae bacterium
AAACTACCAAAGCATTGTAACAAATCAAAAACAAACACGTCTCAAAGCAAACTAATTTTTATAATTAAATGTTACAAACCAAAATACTAAGCATATTTTTGTTTTTTTTCTCAATAAGTAGTTTTGCACAAATTAGCGGAACTGTAAAAGATGCAAACACAGGCGAAGCATTAGCTTTTGTGAATGTTGTTTATGGAAATATGCAAGGCACAACAACAGGTATCGATGGTAAATTTTTAATTAAAAATAACAAAGTAGAAACGCTCGAAATTTCTTATTTAGGATATAAATCACAAATTGTTGATGTTAACAAGCAAAAAGATAAGCTAAGGATAATAATTAAATTAGTTCCTACTGCGTATAATATTGATGAAGTAGTAATTTTTCCGGGAGTAAATCCTGCTCACCGAATAATTAAAAAAGCCGTTGAAAATAAAAAACAAAATCGCCCAGAGAGTTTAGATGCGTTTGAATATACAACTTACAACAAATTAATTTTTACTTTTGAGTTTGGTATTATTGATGGTAATGATACAATAAACTCACTTGATACAACAAAAGAAATTTTATCGCTGAGAGATTCAACATTGCTAAAAGCACAAGAATTTAAAGAAAAGCAGCATTTATTTATGATGGAAGCTGTTAGTAAACGTAAGTTTAAAAACCCCGATAAAAGCACCGAAAAAGTTATAGCTTCGCGAGTATCAGGATTAAAGAACCCTACTTTTACACTTTTGGCAACACAAATGCAATCGCTTACTTTTTACGACGATTATATTAAAATAATGGATAAAAATTATCTTAGCCCGATAAGCAAGGGTAGTACATCACGATATTTCTTTTTAATTGCCGATACAATATATACCAGTAAAGACACTGTGTTTGTAATTTCATTTCGTCCAAGAAAGGGTAAAAATTTTGATGGATTAAAAGGGATAATCCATATAAACACAAACGGATATGCAATACAAAGTGTTAAGGCAACACCTTACGATGAAGATGCATCTGTATATGTTAAAATTCAGCAGAACTACAAGAAAGTAGATGAAAAACAATGGTTTCCTACGCAATTAAATACCGATTTAAAATTTAAAAATATAAATGCAAGTATTGATACGCTTAGTTTCGCTATTGTTGGAATTGGTAAAACTTATATTAGAGATATAGAACTAAATCCAGAAGTTAAGAACAAGGAATTTAATCATATAGCTTTCGATATTGATGATGATGCAGCAAAGAGAGATGAAGAGTTTTGGAATTATTATCGACAAGATACGCTAACAAAACAAGAATTAAAAACCTATGCAGTTATTGATAGTATTGGCGACAGCCTGCATTTCGATAAAAAACTGGAAACATACTCTGCATTGTTTCAAGGATATTTTCCTGTCGGATATATAAACATAAACCTATCGAAACTATTAGACTACAACGAGTTTGAGGGATTTCAGGCAGGTTTAGGTTTAACAACAAGCAGAAAAGTATCTAAATTGTTTTTGCTTGGCGGATATCTCCGATACGGATTTAGAGATTACTTTATAAAATACGGAGGAAATATAGATTTTCATATCAATAAAGATAATCAAATAGATTTAAAACTGCATTATTATAATGATGTAGCCGAAAGTGGCGGCTACAATTTCTATGGCAAAAAATACAGTATATTTAACTCATCATCATCAGAAGATTTCAGAAAACTGTTAATAAAAGATATGTATCGTACCGAAGCTGCTAATGCAGAATTGCATTTTCGTGCTTTTCGTTACTTAAAAGCCAAAGTTTTTGCCGAATATTCTTTAGATGAAATAACAAACAATTACTATTTCACTTTTCCGATAAGCACAACTAACAATGTTGAATTAGAAGGAATTAAAACTTATTTTTATCACGCAAAGGCAGGTCTTAAACTGAAATATGCTTATAAAGAAAAATTTGCAAAATCGGAGTATGGCTTAATATCTTTAGGAACAAAATACCCTATTATATATGCAAATATTACATTTGGGTCGAGTGCCTTTAACAGCGATTTAGTTTATACAAAATACGAAGCAATGATTACCAAATCTTTTACTATTCGTAATTTTGGTATAACATCATTATCTGTAAAAGCTGGCTACACTGCCGATGACATACCATATATTTATTTGTATAACGGTTATGGAAGTTACTATCCGTTTACCATTGAAGCACAAAACACATTTGGAACAATGCGTATGAATGAATTTTTATCAAGCAAATTTGCATATTTATTTTTTCGCCATAATTTTAAAAGTTTATTGTTTAAAACAAAATGGTTTCAACCCCAATTGGTAGTAATAACCAACATTGGGCTTGGTAATTTAGAGCATAAAAAATCGCACAATAATATACAGTTTAACACTATGGAAAAAGCTTATTACGAAAGTGGTTTGTTAATAAACAATATACTAAAACTACAATACACAAGCTTAGGTGTGGGAGTGTTCTATCGCTACGGACCTTATGCTTTAGATAAAAATATAGATAATTTTGCTTTTAAACTCAGCTTTGCTTATTCCTTATAAATTGTTTCAAATTATAAACCATAAACTATTAACTATACACTATTAACTATACACTATTAACTATACACTAT
>CAZRWZ010000312.1:0-2606 GCA_964603745.1 uncultured Bacteroidaceae bacterium
AAAAATATGAATGACCAATATAAACAAGTTTTATCAAAAGCTAATGAATGGCTTGAAGGAAACTACAACGAAGAAACAAAAGCAGAAATAAAGAATTTAATCGAAAACGATGAAAAAACTTTGATAGATGCTTTTTATAAAAATCTTGAATTTGGCACAGGTGGTTTACGTGGTATAATGGGTGCAGGAACTAACCGTATGAATATTTATACTGTTGGAATGGCGGCACAAGGTTTAGCAAACTACACAAAAGATGCTTTTCCAAATGCCGATTTAAAAATGGCTATTGCTTACGATTGCAGAAACAACAGCAGGAAATTTTCTGAACTTGTTGCCGAAATTTTTACAGCAAATGGTTTCACAGTTTATCTTTTTGAAGATTTACGCCCAACACCCGAATTGTCGTTTGCAATTCGCCATTTAAAATGCCAAACCGGAATTGTTATAACAGCATCGCATAACCCTCCAGAGTATAACGGGTTTAAGGCATATTGGGAAGATGGAAGTCAAATTGTTGCTCCACACGACCATAATATTATTAACGAAGTTAGTAAACTTACTGTTGATGATGTAAAATTTAAAGGCGATAAATCTAAAATTATAAGCATAGGTAAAGAAATTGACGAAGCATTTTTAACCGAAGTGAAAAAAGTTTCACTTAATCCTGAAATAATTGAGAAACACAAAGATTTAAAAATTGTTTACACGCCAATTCATGGTACAGGAGTAAAATTAGTACCTGCCGGATTAAAAGCATTTGGTTTTACAAATATAATAAATGTGCCTGAGCAAGATGTTGTTAGCGGAGAATTTCCTACCGTAAAATCGCCAAACCCAGAAGAGCCTGAGGCATTGAGTATGGCAATTAAACGTGCCGAAGAAACCAATGCAGAACTTGTTATGGCTAGCGACCCCGATGGCGATAGAGTGGGTATTGCAGTTAAAGATTTAGAAGGTAATTTTATTTTACTTAACGGAAACCAAACAGGTGCAATAATTATTGATTATCTTATAAATCAATGGATTGCAAAAGGAAAAATAAAAGGAAACGAATATATTGTAAAAACTATTGTTACAACAGAGCTTATCGCAGATATCGCAAAAGCAAATAAAATAGAATATTTTGATGCCTTAACAGGATTTAAAAATATTGCAATAATTATTCGTGAGTTAGAAGGAAAGAAAACATATATAGGTGGTGGCGAAGAAAGTTACGGATATTTAATTGGCGATTTTGTTCGTGATAAAGACAGCGTTACATCTTGTGCCTTAATTGCCGAAATTGCAGCTTATACTAAAGAAAACAGTAAAACTCTTTACGAGTATCTTATCGAAATATACGAAAAATACGGGTTTTACAAAGAGCAGCTTATATCGGTAGTAAAAAAAGGAAAAGAAGGAGCCGAAGAAATTAAAGCAATGATGGATAATTTTAGAAATAATCCGCCAAAGAGTTTAGCCGGTTCAGAAATTATTAAAATTGACGATATTTTAACATCAGAAAGTAAAGATTTACAGAATGATAAAATATCAAAAATTGATATGGACAAGTCGAATGTTTTGCAATATTTTACTGTTGATGGATACAAAGTATCTGTGCGACCATCGGGGACAGAGCCAAAAATAAAATTCTATTTTAGTGTAAAAACCGAGCTAAAATCAAAAGCCGAGTTTTATACAAAAAACAAAGAGCTTGATATAATAATTGAGCAAATTAAAAAAGATTTGAATTTGTAAATAGTGAAAATATTTTTGATAATATTATCAATATTTTTTACTGTGAATGTAAATGCTCAGTTGTGGAATAATTTAATGATAAAAACACATCCTTTACGTGATATTTTTGCTGTTAATCCAAACTTGGGTATTGAAAAGATTTTATTTGATAAATTATCTTTTGAAGTAGAGTTTACATATAAAAATAATGATTTTAATTATAAAAGTTGTGAGTTTCATGGTTTTGGTCCTGTTAATAGTACAGGTTATAGAGGTATTGCAGGCATTAAATATTATTTTCTTTTTGGTAAAAAAAGAATAATTCCAAATTCATTTTATTTTTTAGCTCAGGCAGGTTATGCTGATGTAAAATTTAAGAATATAAATTATTGTAACGGAAGTGTTACGAATAGTGTATTTTTAGATGATATATTTAAAGCTATTGAGTTTAATTTAGTTATTGGTCGGGAATTTAAAATATATAAAAAAATATATACAGAAATTAATGCTGGTGTTACTTATACATTAGAAGATTATAAACGATATTATGCGGGAACAAGTAATTTATATGAAGCATATAATTATCCGGATATCAATTTCTATATGAATTGGACAGTAGGATATTTAATATCAAAAGATAAAACAGAATAACTTTCAACTTTATGAACTTTACAAACTTTAAACTTAAATTATGAAATCATACAGAAAAGAACTTTGGTTTGATATAAAGAGTAGGAGAGAGCTAATAAATATTACACCATTTGTTAATGATTGCCTTAACGAAAGCGGTGTGCAAGAGGGTTTATGTTTGGTAAATGCAATGCATATCACGGCAAGTGTTTTTATTAATGATGACGAAAGCGGTTTGCATCAAGACTTTGAAAAATGGT
>CAZRWZ010000313.1:0-2601 GCA_964603745.1 uncultured Bacteroidaceae bacterium
TTGAGGGCTTCGCCGTTACCGAACTCGTTCCTTGTTCACAATAACGACAATATCCTTAACTTAATGACATTGGGCGTGTGAGAAATTCAAACTGCATAAATCAGACTTTATAAACAAGCTTTATTTAAGGATATTAACAAATATCTAAGGTTTAAACTTTAATATCTTTTTACTTTTTAGAAGCTGAAAACGAAATGCAATAGAAGTGTATAGTTTTAACTATATTTGTAATCAATAAAAATTTATGGGACTTTTAAAAATTAAATTACTTTTACAAAGTAGAAAAATTAATAATAGTGTTATAAAAATAATATAATAAAAATAATAAATTATGAATAAAATAGCTTTAATAACAGGTGCTACATCAGGAATTGGTAAAGCAATAGCATATAAATTAGCTGAAATAAATTACGATTTAATAATTACCGGAAGACGTGGAAATTTATTAGATGTAATAGAAAAAGATATAAAAAACAAATATTCTGTACAAGCAATTAGTTTAAGTTTTGATATAAGAAACAGGTCGGAATGTGAACATGCAATGGAAAAATTACCTAAAGAATGGCAAAATATATCTGTATTAATAAATAATGCAGGTTTAGCTGCAGGTTTAAGTAAAATACAAGATGGTAATTTTGAACATTGGGATATGATGATAGATACTAATTTAAAAGGTTTATTAAATATCACTAAATTAATATCGCCAATATTAATTAATAAAAATGAAGGACACATTATTAATATAGGTTCTATTGCCGGAAAAGAAGTTTATCCTAATGGAAATGTATATTGTGCAACAAAACATGCTGTAGATGCTTTAACAAAAGCAATGCGTATTGATATGATTGAACATAATATTAAGGTTACAGCAATTAATCCCGGAATGGTAGAAACAGAATTTTCTGTTGTACGTTTCAATGGTGATAAAGAAAAAGCTAAAGCAGTTTACGAAGGTATAACACCGCTTTATGCTGGTGATATTGCCGAAGCAGTTATTTTTGCAGTAACTCGTCCAAAACATGTTAATATAAACGATATGTTGATAATGCCAACAATTCAAGCAAGTGCAACAATAGTTAATAGAAATTAATTTGTGAATAAAAAATTATTTTTAATATCGTTTTTAATATTTATTTTTAATATAAACTATTTATTATCAAATAATTCTGAATATAATCAAAACACTTTAAAAGCTCGTAAATTAATTTTTAATTTTCAATTTAGTAAAGCTGATAAAATATTAAAAAATGATAATACTACAATTTCATTTTATTTAAAAACATATTCAATTTTTATTCAAAATTTATTGATAGGAGGAGAAAATAATTATAATTTATTTATTGATAATTTTAATAAAGCTCAAGAAATTATTAATGATTTAGATGATAATAATCAACAAAAAAACTTACTTTTATCTGAAATTTATTTACAATCGGCAATAGTAAAATTAACAAATAAAGATTTTATTTCAGGTTCTTATCATTTTGTAAAATCTTATAATTTTTTAGAAGAACAAATAGAAAAATATCCTAATTTAAAAGAAAATAAAAAATTATTAGGTTTATATAAAATTATTGCAGGAATAACACCCGACAAAGGAAAAAAATTTTTAAAAATAATTGGTCTCGAAGGAGATATAACACAAGGTTATAAATATTTGAATGAATATTTAATTTATAATCAACAAAAAAAAGATTTTTATATAGAAGCTTATTCTCTTAATTTATTAATACACACATTTTTAAAAGAAAATTTAGATAATAATAATTTTAAATTTCATTTAGTTAATAAAGAAAAAAATTCTGTTAATTCTACTATATTATTTTCTACTATTTTAAAAAATTATAAATTTGGCGAAAGCAAAAAATTGCAAAATAATATTAAACTTATAAAAGAAAAAACAGATAAAGAATTTCCAATTTTATATTATTTTTTAGGTGTAAGTTTAACAACAAAAAAAAATATAACAGCAAAAAATTATTTATTAAAATATATTTTAACAGCAAAAAATAAAAATTTTATAAAAGCTTCGTATTGGCAAATGGCAAGAATAGCAATATTAAGTGATGATAATAAAGATTTTGAAAAATTTAAAAAACTTACACAAACAGAAGGAGATACTTTTACTGCTGCCGATAAACAAGCATTAAACGAAGCAGAAGAAACAATAAAACCTAATAAAATTTTATTAAAAGCAAGATTATTATTTGATATAAAAAAATATGATTTAGCATATAATTTATTAAAAGAAACCTCAAATAATTACAAAACAAACGAAGAAAAAGCAGAATATTTATACCGATTAGGAAGAATAGAATATATGCGAGAAAATTATAAAAATGCAAAAATATATTTTGCTAAAGTTTTAAAAAATTATAGTAGTATAGAAAAATATTTTATTCCTTATTCGGCTTTAGAATTAGCATATATTTATCAAACAGAAAATAATAATAAAAAACAAGAATATTATTTTAAAAAAGCTTTGGAATTAAATAAATCGGAATATCAAAATAGTATAAAACAAAAAGCTAATTCCGGATTAAAACAAATAAATTAAATATATACTCAATCAATTCCTTTTTGCAGGGTAGATACGTTTAT
>CAZRWZ010000314.1:0-2585 GCA_964603745.1 uncultured Bacteroidaceae bacterium
TTAATTCATATTCTAATCTCATTGTTTTTTTATCGGCACTTACAAATCCAAAGCCTTCTACAGAAATAGTTCCTGATCCTATAAACTGAGCATCTATAATTAATGTATCGTTTCTTAAAAGAGAATAAACTTTTTCTTCTGTTCCTTCGTTATTAAAATTATATATAGCGTATCTATTATTACTAGATGTACTTTTTTCAATGTCTATAGTATATACTTTTGGTGTAGTATTAGAGTTTTCTTCGCAACGCCATTGTCCCGATATAGATGAATACTCTTTCGGCTCTTTTTTACACGAAATAAGCAAGAAAACAATAAATATAATATTTAATATTTTTTTCATTGTGATGTAAGTTTTTCACCGTTCTTATAAACAACTTCTTCTACACATTGCCCTTGCTTGTTATATGCTTTAGACAGTCCATCTCTTTTACCGTGTGTAAAATTAATCTTTGTCATAAGTTCTCCTGTATCATAAAAAGTTACCCACAAACCTTCTTTTTGGTCATTAACATAACTTCCTTTGTTTTTTAACTTAGCATTAGGATAATAAAATTCCCATTCTCCATCGGCCATACCATTGGTGTAATTTCCTTTTTGTTTTAGTGTTCCGTTAGAATAAAAAACCTGCCAAATACCATTAAATTTATTGTTGTTATAACTCCCTTTAGTATAAAGTTTGTTGTCAAAAGTATAACTTTCCCATACTCCTATTTTTTTATTATGTAAGTATTGACCCTTTTCTTTTATTTGTTTCTCTTTAAAAACTAAAGAATCATCTTTTGTATAATATAATTTGTATTCGCCTTCTATCTTATTATCAACATAATTACATTCTGTCATTATATCCCCATTAGGGTAATATCCTTTAAATTCTCCTGACAATTTATTGTTTTTATAAAAACAAGTTTTATTAAGACAGCCATTATTGTAATCCTTATAATAAGCCTCTAAATATCCTTGATATAAGCCATTTTGTTTAATTGCTTTTTCTTTAATAAATCCATTATCAAAATACGAAATATATTTGCCGTTTTCTAAGCCATTTAAAAAGTTTCTTTCAGATTCTATTTGTCCGTTTTCATAATAACTAATAGATTTGCCATTAGGTAAATTATTTTTATAAACGGTTTCTTCTCTTAAACTACCACTTTCGTAATATATTTTAAGCATACCATTAATAATATCATTTTTATAAGGAATAAGCTGATTTGTATCTCCTGATTCATAAAAAGTTATTGTTAAACCTTCAAGTAAACCATTTTTATATAATAGAATTTGTTTTAGTTGCCCCGATTCGTAATTATCAATCCAAACACTATCAAGTTTCCCATTATTAAAAATGCCTTTTTGCCATAAATTACCATTTTCATAAAAAATAGTATAAAGTCCTTGTTTAGTATTATCTTCGGTAGAAGTTATATTATATTGTTCTCGTATTTGTTTTGAGTTAGGATAATATGTTGTAACTTCCTTAGTTTGAGCCAAAGAAGCGGTGTTAAGAAAAACAAATATAGATAATAGTATTACAAAAATTCTCATTACAAGATTTTTATTTATTCTTTAACTTCAATCATAAGTTGTGTGCCCTCTAAAGCTTTTCGGTGTCCGTAATCCATTATTGCAGCTATCGCATATTTACCCTGTTCTAATTTTTTAGGCAGCGAAATTTGAATTAATCTACTTTGTTTAGGATAAACTGTAAATTTCTTTTCAGGAAAATTTTCTTCTTTAGCAGTTATGATATTTGCAACAGAAAGCGAAATTTTTGCATCAATAATTTTATCTCCATTGTTTACTATTAACGCCTCAAAAGTTCTATTTTCACCATCTTTAGTTATTTCTTTTAAGTCTTGAATTTTTGCAGAATAATTTTTATTAGATTTTGGCGACTGCTTTATTAAAACCACAATTCTAGGTACTAATACCACCCCTGTAGCCATTTCTTTATCTACTTCAGAAATGGTTTTTTCTTTTGCAACTTGTACATGCATCATTCCCCATCTAGTTTCGGGGTGTCCTTTCGGAACAGTTATTATCAACTCAATTTCTTTCGATTCATTAGGGTTAAGTTCTATAAAAGAAGGGTTTATTGATAACCAATTAGCTAACGAATTTTCTGATTTTCCGGCTGCTAATGATGATTTATTACCTTGTTCATCTATTATATAATCCGAAAGATTTAAATCAAATCTTTGTTTTACATTGGCATAATTTTTTATACTCAGTTTTGTTGATTGAATAGAACCCGGTTCAGCATTAAAACTAACTAAAACAGGAGCTACTTCAAAATCTTGTGCCGAAGTATAAAAATATAGTAATAAGCTAAAAATTAAAAGTATGTTTTTCATATTATAGTTATTTTTTTAAATTAAACACCTAATAGTAAGGGTGCGAATATTTTTTAAAGTTTTGTATTTTATTATCTCAAACATCTTTAAATCAATAGTTAACGCTATATTTTGCGAGTCTAAAGTTAAATTTAAAGTATTTTTTATTTATTAATTTTAATAAGAAACAAATATAGTGAATAAAATACAAGCTGCAAATATTTTTAAATATACTCAATCCATTTAGCTTTTCGG
>CAZRWZ010000315.1:0-1242 GCA_964603745.1 uncultured Bacteroidaceae bacterium
CATTTGTTGCACTCGGACATACATCGGTATGCGTTATTGTGCTTGTGGGGTTAGCATTTACGGTTACTACTCCTGAGGCTGTTGCTATAATACCGGCATCGTCGGTAACTGTAACAGTATATGTTGTAGTAGTACTTGGGCTAACACTTACATTTTGCCCTAACAAACCTGTTTCGCTCCATTGGTACGAATATGGTTGTGTTCCTTCTATTGTAAATGTTACATTTAAATCGGCTGTTTCGCCATCGCATATTGTAACATCATTAAGTTCTATTTCTAAATCTCCACAAGCAAGAATTACTGTGTCGATAGTTGTTTTTGGTGTAAAACAGTTTTCGTCTGTAACTGTTACATAATAAGTACCTTCTGGTACTCCTGTTATTGATGCTGTTGTAGCACCTGTACTCCACTCGTAATGATAAGGAGGATTTCCGCCAACTACACTATCAACCGTACAAGACATATCGGAACAATCGCTTGATGTGTAAACATCCATTATATTAGGACAATACTCTGCTGCTCTAATACCAAAAAAACCATCACCACAATATAATACTAAACTGTTAGCTCTATCAACAGAAATATCATAAACCATACCAGGTACACTAAATGTTGATAAATTAGAAATACTACTTCCGTCATAATTAAATATATGAACTTTATTTTGCCCACCTGCATATATATTGTCGCATTCATCAACATCTATTCCGTAATTTTTTCTTTCATCATAATCTCCGCCATAACTACCATCAACTGTTTTGTATGCTCCTGCAGATGCTGTAGCCCCAGTTGCCTTATTCCAAATCTTAATAGTTTTACCATCATAAGAATATAGATAATTATAATTAATAGCCAATGAGTTTGTATGCACAGAATTATGTTTAAATAAATCACCATTATACAGAATTGATCTGTTTTCAAAAAATTTATAACCATTAGATACTGACCAAGCTAATGGAGGATTATAATTACTTGCATAAGTACTTTTTTGTATTTCGTTTGAATATGGATGATTTTCCGAAAAAGCAGTAAGAGAATAAAAATCTCCATTATCGTCCATAACTAATGATGCAATATCATTATGAGAATCGTTATATGAATTAAATTGATGCGGAGTTCCTGAGCTTAAATTCATGTTAGGAAAGATTACCATATTATTGTGGTGCACTTGACCACCACCAAAGCCATAAAGCTTTTGAGTACAAGCATTATAACGCATTTCCCAAATTTCTTCAACACCTG
>CAZRWZ010000315.1:1342-2576 GCA_964603745.1 uncultured Bacteroidaceae bacterium
TTTTTGTATTGTCGTATCCTTGAGGGAATTCAAAAGAAACAACATTGTTTTCTAATTTAAATTTTGTTTCTATTTTGTTATCTTCGTTATCGTAGAAACTAACAGGAGCGTGGTCAACTATTTCGCCTGCTTTTGTTTTTATAACTATATTGTTATCTTTAAGTGAAATATTTGTATAATCGCCTGTATATTTTATTTGTATTTTACTGATATCGGCACCCGGTTGAACAATAAATTTATATTTTACGCCGTAATCTTTAGCAATGGTATATTCCATATCAATGCCATTGTATAAATTCTTATATGTAATTGTTTTATATTGCTTAGCTTTAATATGGTTGTTTTCCATACCTGCATAAGTATGATGAAAATCTACTTTTTCAGTAGGGATTATTGTTGGGTTTGGGTTAGAGTTTAACCATTCTGATTGAACAAAATAGCTAATACGCTTCATTTTTTCGTGTTCTTCTTCATTAGAGTTTTCTTCTTCATCTAAATATAAGCTATCAATTTTAAAAAAACAGCCTTGATTTAGAAAAAATATTTTATCTTTTGAAACATAATATTTTACATCTCCAAATTTTGTTGTTTTAAATTGCCCTGCATTTTCAGTAAACACTCTTGTTCCAAAAGGGTCTTTTGTTACTTCCCATTCTTGTGCTTTTAATGTAAAAGCTACAAATACTATTAATGCAAATATTATTCTTTTCATAATATTAATAAATTATTTTGTTTTTAAGACGAACAAAAATAATAATAGTTGCTTTAAATAAAGCTAAAAAGCTTAGATTTTATTGTAATATTTTACATTGCAACCTGTACAAAAACTATACAAATTGATTCTCATTATATTAGCTTTTTTTTGATTTTTTTTTAATTCCTTAATGTATACTTAATTCATCTACTTTTTATGGAATTTATAAGCATTTTTTATACCTATTAGTAATTAAAGCTGACTATAAATTATAGACATTTGATTATCTATCGGTATAATAATTATACTCAATCCATTTAGCTATTAGGGAATTTATACGGGTTTCTTTTTTAGAGTTTTAAACTCTAAGCACAGCTTGTTACGGTTGCAATTTAAAACAAAAAAAATAGAAAAGCTATTTGGTTTGAGTACATACACAAGTAGGCAATTCCAAACAATTAATGTACGACTTGCGGATTTAATATAATATTTACATCACTAATTATAGTGTTTTATAGACAGAGATTACCTAATTAAAGT
>CAZRWZ010000316.1:0-2557 GCA_964603745.1 uncultured Bacteroidaceae bacterium
CTTAACATTAACTTAACATTAACTTAACATATAATTAATCTTTAAATATATCAATACTTAAATATTACAATTAATTTTCCATTTTTAAAAAATATTTTTTTGAGATGGATAATATATATATAGTTCTTGTAGTAGTTTTATTTGCTCTTGCAATATCAGACTTAGTTGTAGGAGTTAGCAACGATGCTGTTAATTTCTTAAATTCGGCAGTAGGATCTAAGGCAGCACATTTTAAAGTTATAATGGGAATTGCTGCACTCGGTATTTTTGTTGGAGCTACATATTCAACCGGAATGATGGAAGTTGCACGAAAAGGTATTTTTCACCCCGAATTGTTTACATTTAAAGAAATTATGGTGTTGTTTTTAGCCGTAATGATAACTAATATACTGGTATTAGATATTTTTAATACCTTTGGTATGCCCACATCAACAACAGTTTCTATTGTTTTCGGATTGCTAGGAGCAGCCGTTGGAGTTGCTTGGATAAAAATAAGCACCAATCCCGATGCAAACCAAGTTTTAGCAAGATATATAAACTCCGACAAAGCACTTCAAATTATTGGAGGTATTTTACTTTCCGTTATTGTTGCATTTACTATTGGTGCATTAGTCCAATTTTTATCACGGCTTCTATTTTCGTTCGATTACACACAAAGATTTAAATATTTTGGCGCAATCTGGGGCGGATTAGCAATTACATCAATAACATATTTTATCATAATTAAAGGTTTAAAAGGTTCGCCTTATGCAACACACGAAGTTATGGCAATTTATAGTGGTGGCGATGTTTTATCATGGATAAATAATTCATTAAACGAATCATTCACTTCAATTAGTGATATGTTAGGTGCTGTGAAAGGGAAATATATTTGGCACGAAGAAACTCAAACATTATCAATAACAATGAAAGAATTTGCTGTTGTTTATTTTAAAGAAATTATAGCTGTAAGTTTTGCTATATGGACAATCATTTTACAAATTTTTATTTTTCTTAAGATAAACATTCTTAAAGTAATTGTATTTGTAGGAACTTTTGCCTTAGCACTTGCTTTTGCAGGAAACGACCTTGTAAACTTTATTGGCGTGCCAATAGCCGGATATAAAGCATTTGGATATTGGGTAGCATCAGGCGAAGCAGCCGATAGTTTTAATATGGCTAAATTAGCCGGAGATAATGTTCCAACAGAAATGTATATTTTGGTTGCAGCAAGTTTAATAATGATAATTACACTTTGGTTTTCTAAAAAATCTAGAGCTGTTCTTAAAACATCATTAGATTTAAGCCGCCAAGATGAAGGCGAAGAAAGATTTGGCTCGTCTATTATGGCACGAAATATTGTTCGTGGTACAAGAAAAACATTTAAGGTAATAAATAAATATACCCCTGCTGTAATTAGCAAATCTATAGAAAAACAATTTGATACAACAAGCTTTAAAAAACAACAAGCTTTAGATACAGACCCTCCTGCTTTTGATATGATTAGAGCATCGGTAAACCTTGTTGTAGCAAGTATTCTTATTGCAATAGGGACATCTTACAAGCTTCCATTATCAACAACATATGTAACTTTTATGGTTGCAATGGGAACATCTTTGTCTGATAAAGCTTGGAGCAGAGAAAGTGCCGTGTTTAGAATAACAGGTGTAATTTCTGTTATTGGAGGTTGGTTTTTTACTGCGTTTATAGGTTTTACAAGTGCGTTTATTGTGGCAGTATTGTTTAGCTACGGTAGTTTTTATGCGATTTTTGCAATGCTTGGAATTGCAATTTTTTCTTTAGTAAAAACTAACTTTATGCATAAAAAAAATAGTAAAAAAACTATTCAAGATGATATACAAGATTTAAAAGAAGATAACGTATTAGCAAAATGCACATCTAATGTAATAGGTACATTATCAAGCATTAACGATATTTATGATAATCTTATTTTAGGTCTAGAACAAGAAGATAGAAAAATTTTAAAAGATGTTAAAAAAGATATAAAGGTAATTAATAAACAATCGAAATATTTAAAAGATAATGTTTATAAAACAATAAAGAAATTTGATAAAGATTCTATAACTACCAGTCATTTTTATGTGCAAGTGCTTGATTACTTAAGAGAAACGGCACATTGCTTAGAGTATATGATTAAACCAAGTATAGAACATATTGATAATGATTTTACTCGCTTGCTCGATATTCAGTTCGATGAATTGAAACTAACATCTAATAAAATACGAGATTTTTATAACAAAATTTTTGATGTTATTAAAACAAAAAATTACGAACAAGTAACAGATATTATAAAACAAAGAGAAAAATTAATTGTTGAAATAGAAGTAAATAGAAAACTACAAATTAAGCGATTAAAACATAACGAGCTTGGAAGCAAAAATTCTATACTTTATTTAGGCTTATTGCACGAAACAAAAAATTTACTTCTACATACAGTTAATTTACTAAAAGCCCAAAGAGATTTCGACGATTTTAAGAAAAAAGAATAAGTATAAAATCAAACTGCTCCTGCTAATGCACGATTGTATCGTGTGGTTTTATTTTAGCATAAACTTTA
>CAZRWZ010000317.1:0-2543 GCA_964603745.1 uncultured Bacteroidaceae bacterium
AACTTGCTCCAATTGCTGTACAAATACCTGCAATTTCGTCTTCTGCCTGAAAAGTTATTGCACCCATATCTTTACGTTGAGATAAGTACATTAAAATTTCTGTTGCAGGTGTAATAGGATATGAACCGCAAAATAATTTTAAACTTGCTTTTTCTGCTGCGGCTAAAAGTCCCCAAGCTGTTGCTTGATTACCCGAAATACTTCTGTATAAACCGTTATCTTGTTTTGCAGGATTAATTTTATATGATGGCAAAGCTTGTATGTTACTTCCGTAATTATATCCGGCTTTTAATACCATTTTATTTGCTTCGATAATTTGAGGAACTTTTGCAAATTTCTTATCAAAATAGTTTTCTGTAAAGTTCAATGGACGATCGAAAATATAGTAACAAAGACCTAAAGCAAACATATTCTTAGATCTAAGAATGCTTTTGTTATCCATTCCTGTATCTTTCAATGTTTCTTTTGTCATTGTAGAGATAGGAGCATAAATAACATTATTTCCTTCTAAATGTAATTCTTTTACAGGGTTATCTGTTTCAAAGCCTGCCTTAGTAAGAGTTTTTTCAGATACACTATCTTTATCAAAGATAATTGTACCACCATTTTTAATCCAACGAGCATTTGCTTTTAAAGCTGCAGGATTCATTGCTACAAGAACATCTGCATAATCACCCGGTGTGTGAATTGCATTGTGCCCAAAATGCACTTGAAAACCTGAAACTCCACCAACAGTTCCTTGAGGAGCTCTAATTTCAGCAGGGTAATCAGGAAATGTTGATACATCATTCCCGAATAATGCTGACGTGTCTGAGAACAATGTTCCCGTTAATTGCATACCGTCGCCAGAGTCTCCGGAAAACCGAATTACAACTTCTTCAACGACTTTTGCTTCTTTGTCCATAATATATTAATATTTGAATTATTATTTTAAAAGGGTAAAATTACATTTTTTAACAGAAACTAAAGATGTATTTTTTATTTTTTTTTATTTTTTATTATATTGATAATACTCTTGCACACAAATAGTTGTGTTTTATCATATTAAGTAATTTAGATATTTATATTCATTCTAAATATTTTTATATTAAAATCTATATAGTTTTTATATTAGTTGTACTTTATTATTTTGAATAAAGCCGTTTTTTATTTTTTATAAAATGTTCTGTCTATATACTCAAAACCACATAGATTTTAGGGTTTTCTACTTTGTATTTTTTATTGGGTTTTTAACCCTATTGGGATACTTAATTCCCCGACACTTGCGGCGAGCTTGTTAATTTTAAAACAATCATTAGATTATACTAAAAGATTACCAACTACCAGAGGCACCGCCTCCGCCGCCCATTCCACCGCCAAAGCCGCCAAATCCGCCGCCACCTGAGGAAAATCCACCAAATCCACCACTATTAGACGAACCCATTGCTCCCATCATCATCCAAAATGGCAAACTGCTACCTCCAATTGAACGACCACCGCCTCTTCTACGCCCAAAAAATCCAAATACAATAAACAGAATAATCATTACAATTACTCCTGCTACTCCACTACCTTTTTCGGTTTTTTTCATATAATTATCGGCGGTATATTCTCCTTCGCTTAGCGAAATTATTGTATTAATTGCTTTATGTATTCCTAAATAATAATTGCCTTTTTTAAATTCGGGGATTACCTCTGCTTGAATAATTCTTTTTGAAAGGGCATCGGTTATTAAATGTTCCATTCCATAACCTGTACTAATTGCAATTTCTCCTTTTGTTGTGTTTTTTGGTTTTATTAAAATAACCAAGCCATTATTTTTATCGGCTTGACCTGGTTTCCATTTTTCTAAAATTCTTGTAGCATAATCGTCTATATCATAACCAAATAAATCTGGTGTTATTGCCACCACAATTTGCGTTGATGTTTGATTTGCATATTGATTTAATTTGTTTTCTAATAATTGTTTTTCTGATGCTGTAAAAAATCCAACTTTATCGTAAACTAAAGAATTTGGACTTGATATTTCGAAAAGAGGCTTATCTTGTGCTGTTGCAGATGATATTGCAAATATTATTATGAATATTGATATTATTATCTTTCTCATTTTATTTTGTTTAAAATATTTATCCTAAAGAAATTTCATCGCTTAATTCATTTATATCATCAGATTGATGTGGAAATTGTTTTTTTAATTGTTCGCCTGCCATTAAAATCCCTTTTTCTAAACCCTCGGCAAATTTTTCTTGTTTAAAAAGAATAAGTATTTCTTTTTTAATATTATCCCAAAAATCTTCGGGAACTTTTGTGTTTATTCCAACATCGCCAAGTATTGCAAATTTGCGATCGTTTATTGCCAAATAAAATAAAACTCCATTACGAAGCTCTGTTTTATGCATTTTTAGTTTTGCAAAAGTTTCTGTGGCACAATCTAATACATCGTTTTTACAGCTTTTATCTAAGTGAACTCTTATTTCGCCTGATGTATTTAATTCTGCCGTTTTTATGGCTTTTTCTATTAAACTTGTTTCTTCTTTACTAAGAAAATCTTTTGGGTTTATCAT
>CAZRWZ010000318.1:0-2537 GCA_964603745.1 uncultured Bacteroidaceae bacterium
AAAAAATAAATTATGGAAAATAACGAAGCATTTTACAGACGTTCAATATACACAGCACTAAGAATAGGCTTTATAGCATTGCTGTTTGTTTGGTCTTTTGAAATAATAAAGCCATTTATTCTTCCTGTTTTATGGGGAATAATTATTGCAGTTGCAATATTTCCTCTTTTCGAGCGATTATCTAAAATATTAGGTAACAGAAAAAAACTAGCATCAATAATAATAACACTTGTTGCTCTTTCAATACTTGTTGTGCCATCAATATTTTTTGTAGACTCTACAATTGACGGGGTGCAACATGTTGCAAATCAAATGGAAAATGGATTGCTAAATATCCCCATGCCATCAGAAACAGTATCGTCGTGGCCAATAATTGGTAAACCTGTATTTGAAATTTGGCATCTAGCATCAACAAATTTAGAAGCATTAATAATAAAATTTGCACCACAACTAAAAGAATTTGCACCAAGTTTGTTGTCGGTAGCATCAAGTTTAGGCACAACAATATTAATGTTTATTATTTCTATTATAATTGCAGGAGCATTATTAACTAAAGCCGAAATGTCGGAAAAAGCAGCAAAATCAATATTTAATACTCTTATAGGAAAACAAGCTAATAATTTTGTAGAATTATCTACATCAATAATCAGAAGTGTTGTGCAAGGTGTGCTAGGTGTTGCTGCTATACAATCGCTTTTGGGAGCTTTAGGTATTTGGGCAATAGGAATACCTGCGCCAGGTTTGTGGGCATTAATAATACTATTTGTTGCAATTCTACAACTTCCTGTTTTGTTAGTTATGGGGCCATTAGCAATTTATGTGTTTTCGGTTTCGGATACAACACCGGCAGTAATATTCTTAATTTGGAGCATTGTTGTAAGTGCAAGCGATGCGTTTTTAAAACCAATTTTCTTGGGCAGAGGCATCGATATTCCGATGTTAGCAATATTAATTGGAGCAATTGGTGGTATGATACTGTCAGGTATAATTGGCCTTTTTGTGGGAGCAGTTGTTCTTGCATTGAGTTATAAAATATTTCAAGCATTGTTAGTTGATGATGTTTTAGATAAACCTGAAATAGTAGAAAAAAATGAGATTATCTAAAATAAATATATTTATTTTAATAATAATCAGTGCATTTAAATCTTACTCACAAGATTTAGAACCTCGTTCATTATCTGTTTTGCCTATTGGAGGAAATTTTGCTATTGCATCTTATGGCTATTCAGAGGGTAATATATTGGTAGATAACGCATTGCCTATAGACAATCTGAATGCTAAACTTAATAATTTTGTTTTTGCTTATGCACGTAGTTTTAAGTTGTTTAATAAATTAGCAAAGTTTGATGTAATTGTTCCATACTCATTTGGAAAATTTTCTGGCGTAGTATATGATCTTGATTCATCAACATTAAAAAATGGATTTGCCGATCCTCTTGCTCGTTTGTCTATTGTATTAATAGGAGCAAAACCATTAAAAATAAGCGAATATGCAAATCAAATTGATAAAAAATTTAAACTTGGAATATCATTTAGAATTCGTCCTCCCTTAGGAAAATATGATAAAACTAAGTTTATTAATATAGGAGCAAACCGATGGGCATTTAAAACTACCATTGCTGGTTCTTATTCTTTCACAAAAAAAATAATTCTTGAAACTCATTTAAGTTCTTGGTTTTTTACCGAAAATAAAGAGTTTTTTAATGGGAATTCAATAAAACAAAAACCATTACTAAGTGCCCAATTTCATTTAACATACATATTTAAACAAGGAACTTGGCTTGCTGTTTCGTTTGGACAAAGTGGACAAGGCGAAACAATTGTGAACGGTATAGAAAAAGATGATTTACAACAAAATTCGAGGGTAGGCATTGCGTTTGCATATAAGGTAGCGAAACGCCATTCTCTAAAAATAGCAGCAACTAGCGGTGTTTCAACAAGATATGGAGCTAATTTCACAACAGTGCTTGTAGCTTATCAATTTATGTGGTTCGATAAAAACAGTATAAAAAAATAATGAAGCAGAAAATATTAATCATATTATTTATTATTATTTCAGTTTTTGCTTACAGTCAGAAAAAACAAAAATTGTTTATTGATACTCTCGATAATGCTTTTGATATAAGCTATTATATGTATAATTTGCACGGATTGTTACCAATTATTTCTCCAATAACAGAACCTGCCGTTGGCTTTGGTGCTGCACTTGCTACAGTATATTTTATTCCTAAAAAGAAAAACGATTCAATTAGATTTCAAATGCCTGATATTGTTGCATTAGCAGGTGGGTTAACCGAGAACGGAACTTGGTTTGCCGGAGCTGGTTATTTAGGCTTTTGGAAACAAGATAGAATAAGATATAGAGGTGTTGTTGGTTATGGTGATATAAAACTTAAATACTATGGCAATGGAAGTGATTTTTTAAATAAAAATCCAATTAAATTTTCGTTAAATAGTACTTTCTTTTTGCAACAAGTTATGTTTAGAATATCAAATACAAGATTTATGCTTGGCGGAAAATATATATTTTCAAAATC
>CAZRWZ010000319.1:0-2488 GCA_964603745.1 uncultured Bacteroidaceae bacterium
ATCTTAACGATAGTTGGGAATATAATCACTTGTATTTGGTTGGTTTAATTAACAAAATTAATGCTACAGATGTTAATGATAGAGAAATTATTAATGTTGCACAAGTGAAATTATCAGAACTTCCATCATGTAATGTTGATGTAGCAAATATTAGTAAAAATACTATTAGAATATATCCTAATCCATCTAAAGGAATTGTTAATATTGAAGGAGCTAAAAATAATAAAATTGAAATATATGATGGCTTAGGACAGCTTGTTAAAATAATAAATAACGCATCTAGTTCAGAAACTTTAGATTTAAATTCTTATAAAAATGGAACTTATATTGTAAAAGTAATTAACAAAAATGATACATATTTAAAAAAACTTATCATAATAAGATAGTGTAGGTAGTAGTTAGTTTAAAAAAGCTTATCGTCATGATAAGCTTTTTTTTTGTTTAAAAATTATCAAAATTCATTTTTAAGCAGAGTTCATTTCAATAAAATTTATATTTTTGTAATAATGAAACAAGCTATTTTTAACAAATATTTAAATCAAATGGCAGCTTATTGTAGTCGTTCAGAAAAATGTGAGTTCGATATAAGAAAAAAGCTTAAAGGAACAGAACTTGAGATTAATCAAGTTGATGAGTTAATTAACCAACTCATTGAAAATAAATATATTGATAATCAGCGTTATGCATATTTCCTCACTAACGATAAGTTTAAATTTAATAAATGGGGAAAACAAAAAATTAAAGCATATCTAAATCAAAAACAAATATCAAATAAATTAATTCAGAACGCATTAAATGCAATTGACATTAAAGAATACAAAAAAACTTTAAAAGAAATTATTGACAAAAAAGCACAATCAACAAAAGAACAAGACAAGTATAAATTAAAAGAAAAAATTATACGAAATGCATTATCAAAAGGATTTGAAATGGATTTAATTTATGATTTATTAGCTTAAAAATTACCAGTTGTATAAACTTTTTTATATTTTCACAAATCAATAAATTAAACACCAAATTATGAAAAGAATTATATTAATTATTGGGTTTTTTATAAGCACTCAAATCATTATAGCACAATCTGTTGGTTTCTATTATCAACGAGGAAACGATAGATTATCTCGAAAAGATTACAAAGCTGCCATTGAAGATTTTAAAGAAGTAGTTAGCAAAAGAGCCGATTATTACGAAGCATATACCGATATGGGCAAGGCTTATATTGGTTTAGAACAATATTTTGAGGCCATTACAGCATTAACAGAAGCAATAAAAATAAAATCGGATTATTTGCCCGCATTTAAACTTAGAACGCAGGCTCACTTGGCAAGAGATGAAGAAAAAGAAGCCATACAAGATATGAGCTCAATAATTAAACTTGCACCAAAAGATTTAGATGTTTACAAAATGCGTGGCGATTTACACTATAAAAACGAAGATTTTAAAAAAGCTAGTTTAGACTATACAAAAGCAATTAATTTAGGACTTAAAGATTCTAAAACTTTTTATAATAGAGCCGAAATTTATCTGAAAAATTCGGATAAAGATAATGCGATTAAAGATTATGTATCTTGTGTAAATATAGATAAAGAAAACTTTGAGGCATATAAAAAATTAGCTCAGCTATATTATGATAAAAAAGAATATAAATTAGCCATAGAGAATGCAAATTCGGTAGTTAAATTAGGTCAAAACGAAGAAATAATTTATAGAATATTAGCCGATTCTTATTATAATTTAAATAATTACGAAAATGCTCAAAAAGCATATTCTCGCCTGTTTGAGCTTTATAGATTGCGTGATAAAATTATTTATATGAACAGAGGAATTTGCAATGTAGAGCTAAAAAACTACGATTTAGCAATAAAAGATTTTACCAGAAGTATAGTTTTTGATAGAGAATTTGTTGATGCATATTATCAACGAGCATATGTTTATATGATACAAGGAAAAGAAACTTATGCCGTTCGTGATTTTAATAAAGCATTGCAAATTAATCCAAAATGCTATCGTGCATACGAAAAACGGGGACGTTATTATTTTTCACAAAAAAAATATAAAGAGGCAATAGAAGATTTTTCAAACGTAATAAAATTTAACCAGAACACAAGTGCTGATATTTATTATATGAGAGGAGCCTCGTATTATAGTATAAGAAAATCCGGTAATGCTTGTTTAGATTTTAAACAAGCTATGGATTTAGGCGACGAAAGAGCAAAAAAAGATTATGGCGAATTGTGTAAGTAGTGCTTATTTAGAGCTTGTCTATAAAGTCCGATTTCTGCGTTGTTGCTCAAAATTTAAATCCTCAAATACCTTTGTATTCTGCGGTTTAAATTCCTCACACGCCTTGAACTCGAACTTTATAGTTCAATCTCTTTAGTTTATGGACAGACACTATTTAGTGTCTGTCTATAAAGTCCGATTTTTGCGTTACCCCGCTACCTCACGATCAATGTCATTAAGTTAAGACGTAAAATCTATAATTTAA
>CAZRWZ010000320.1:0-2472 GCA_964603745.1 uncultured Bacteroidaceae bacterium
TTGTAAATGCAAACTTATAAGTACATATGTTTTAAAAAGTTTGCATTTACAACAGCGTATTTTAGTTTAAGTAGCTTTATAACAATTTATTATGCGTTTCTCAGCAGACCCTATTTAATCCATTTATTTTAATTGTTTACACCCCATCTATTATTATTTGCATCAAAATTTAAA
Organism: uncultured Bacteroidaceae bacterium; assembly: GCA_964603745.1. Lineage (GTDB taxonomy): Bacteria > Bacteroidota > Bacteroidia > Bacteroidales > JAFGXI01 > CAZRWZ01. The sequence continues at coordinate 175 of CAZRWZ010000320.1, forward strand.
TGGTCTAAAATACGAAAAATAACAGAATCTACTAAGTCGTTAATAGTTTGCGGATTATTATAGAATGATGGTGATGCAGGCATTATAATACCTCCTGCTTCGCTTATTTTTTTCATATTGTTGATATGAATTAAGGATAGTGGGTTTTCACGAGTTACTAAAATTAGTTTTTTTCTCTCTTTTAGTATTACATCTGCTGCACGCGATATTAAATCGTCTGAAGTTCCGTTTGCTACACGTCCAAGTGTCCCCATAGAACAGGGTATTATTATCATATAATTATAATTTGCCGAACCCGACGCAATAGCCGAGAAAAAATTATTATTTTCTATTAATTTGCCAAAATTAAAGTTTAATTCTTGTTTTAGTTCATATTCCCAAACTTGTTTGCCGGCATTGCTTACAACAATTTTTAAATCGGATATATCCGATTTAAAATCGGATAGTTTTTCTAATAATCTTTTGGCATAAATAGAGCCGCTTGCACCTGTTATTGCTACAATTATTTTTTTGCTCATATTAGTTAGGGATTATATTTTCAATTATATTTTCGGTATCGATTTCGCTAAGCGATGAATTATTAAATAGTTCTCTAAACTCGGGTTTTGTTCTGTAATTTTCGGGTTTATCCATAATAAGTTTTGATTTGTGAATAAGCCAAATACAATCGGCATTATGAAATGCGGTATTTATATCGTGACTCGAAAAAATAATTATTTTTTTTTCGGTTACAGATATTTTTTTTAATAAACTTGTAAGTTCATATTTTCCTGCTAAATCTAAGTGTGAGCTTGGTTCGTCGAGAATAATTATTTTAGTATCTTGAACTAAGGCTCGTGCAATTAAAACTTTTTGTTTTTCGCCATCGCTAAGTGTACTAAATTCTTTTTGTTTAAATTTTGATAGTCCGAGTGTGTTTATTATTTCATTAATTTTTTGTTTGTCGGTATCTGATAAATAACCAAACCAATTTGTGTATGGTAATCTGCCAAGCGAAATAAGATTATAGACGGTTAAATTATTCTGTTCAATTATTCTACTAGAAACATAGGCAACTTTAGTAGCAATTTGTTTTTGTTTATATTCTTCAATATTTTTATCGTGAAGTATAATTTCACCATTTAGCTTTTTTTGTAATCCTATAAGTGTTTTTAATAAAGTGCTTTTGCCTGAACCATTTTTACCTATTAATGCAATTAATTTATTTTCAGATATATCTATATTTATTTTTGAAACAACAACTTGTTCATTATTATTTTTAGAGTATCCTACCGATAAATTATTTGTTTTTAGCACAAAACAAAAATAAACAAAAAAAGCTTACCGAAGTCAGCTTGTTTTTAAAATATTAATAGTCAAGGTTTTGTTATTTAAATTAAGGTAAAGCTGATGAATATTTAACAACTTATAAACTAACATATTGAAACCTTGACTTGCAGATTTTAGGATTTTTATGAATCAAAAATAATTTTAATATTTTTCTTCAATTCATCAAATCTACTTTCATCACATTCATTAGAAAATATGCCAATAAAATTCTGCCCTTTTCCTTTGTCAACAAACATAAATGAAAGAAACGAATCGAACATATGAAAATTACAAGAATGTTTAATTCTTTCCATACCTTTTTCAAATTCATCAAATTCAATTATATTTTTAATAGGAAAAAAATAATGCCCCGGAATGCGGCTATCTTTATATACATTATCTTGTATTTCAACAAGTTCTGTGTATCTCTTAAAAAATGTTTCGGTCTCGAAATTAGCAACTTTTTTGTCTTTTAAAAAAACAAGTCCTATTGTTTCTAATTCTTTTATAACTGTTCCTAATAGTTCTTTATTAGATAAATTAATTCTAATGCAAGAATAGTTTTTCTTATGAAAATTAAGATGACCGGGCATAATTTCCATCTCTGTTTTTAAACTTTCGTTAATCTGATATGCTTTTTTTAGCACTACATCTTGGAAACAATTAATATGATTTTTTAATAAAATAAAAAAACGCCAACTACTTTGATGTTTGTTTGGTGGAAAATTTGCCTTAGCATAATAATTAGGCTGATGGTTTGTTTCCAATATAAGATAAGTTGTTTTTTCACTAAACAAAGAACGTCCTAATTTTACATTTACATTGTAACACGCTACACCACTATATTTTACATTGCTCATAATTGGATTTTTAATTAATTTACAAAAGATAATAAACTGCGTAAATATAAAAATATTTTTTATTCTACAATATGATATCCTTAATTCATTTAGCTTTTTTGGAAATTTATATAGATTTACTTTCTGTTTT